>JADJPV010000001.1:1985000-2285000 GCA_016713085.1 Chitinophagaceae bacterium
ATTTATCAAAAACATTGAAGCTAAAGCAGGACCTTCTTTCCCTGTAGTAGATGCTTTAACAGCTGTAAATAAAACAGCAGCTCATTTGCAGTTAGCCAATCCATCCGGGTTACAGGTAGTTGGTGACATGATGAACCTGGAGAAAAAGGTTATACTCAACAGCGGAAATATTGCCCGCCAAAATATTTTTGCCAATTTATACTGGGTTCCTGTAGATGATGGGGCAACTGTTCATCTTTCCTGGAACATTAATATTGAATTGAAAGACAAAGCCGACTGGTGGAATGTTCGTATTGATGCTCTTACAGGCAATATTCTCGGCCAGGATAACTGGACAGTAAATGAAAAACTGCCCGCATCAAAAAAGAACAGCAAAGCGATTGGATCAAATAACTGGTCAATAATAACAACTCCATCTGCAAACTTTGCAACTTCAATTACAGGCGGCAGCTACACAGTAGTGCCTTTTCCTGCAGAAAGCAGGAATGTAGCCGCAGCAGCAGTTGACAATAACCCATGGCTGAAATCAGGCACAGGTAATGATGCAATCACTCACGGATGGCATCATGATGGTACTACTGACTATAGTATTACACGGGGCAATAATGTATACGCCTATCTCGATGTTGATGCTACAAATACTCCCGGAGTTTCTAATACAGCGGCTGCATCTACTTCAGCAATTCCTTCCCTGTCGTTTAATTTTTTACCTGATTTCACCCAGCAGCCTTCTATTGCAGGCAATAAGAATTTTGCCATCACAAATTTGTTTTACTGGAACAACCTGATGCATGATGTTTTTTACCAGTATGGATTTGATGAAGCAGCAGGAAATTTTCAGGCCGATAATATAGGAAGAGGCGGAGCGGGAAATGATTATGTACAGGCTGAAGCACAGGATGGTGGAGGTACAAACAATGCTAATTTCTCTACTCCGGCTGATGGAGGCAAACCAAGAATGCAGATGTATCTGTTTGATGGTGTTATAAGTTTTAAAGTAAATACACCAGCTGCAATTGCAGGGAATTATAACAGTTTGGAAAGCAGTTTCAGTACAGCTAATTTACTGGCTGATGTTGGACCTAAAACCGGGCAGGTTATTTATTTTAATGATGACGCATCTGGCACAACTCATGAAGCATGTGGAGGAGCCCCTGTTAATATTGTAGCAGGAAAAATAGCAATGATCAACAGAGGTTCCTGCAATTTTACAGTTAAAGTAAAGAATGCCCAGGATGCAGGTGCAATTGCAGTGATTGTAGTTAATAATGTTGCCGGAACCCCCATTATAATGGGAGGAACCGATAATACAATTACAATCCCTGCTGTAATGATCTCCCAAAGTGATGGGTTGATTTTAGCAGCTCAGTTAGCTAATAATTTAAATGTTACACTGTCAGCAGGTGTTGATATTGATGGTGATCTGGATAATGGAATTGTTACACATGAGTATGGTCATGGTATTTCCAATCGCTTAACGGGTGGACCTGCAAACAGCAGTTGTTTAAATAACAGTGAACAGGCGGGTGAAGGCTGGAGTGATTATATCGCCCTGAGGATGACTACCAACTGGGCAACTTCTGCTCTTACTGATGGTGAAAACCCAAGGGCCGTGGGTACTTATGCTGTTGGCGAACCAATAACAGGTGGCGGTATACGCCGTTATCCATACAGTACAAATATGGCCATCGATCCGCTTACCTATGCCAGTATGGATGGAACTGCGACTGGTGGTGAGGTACATAACATTGGTGAAATATGGTGCTCAGCTCTGTGGGATATGACATGGAATATTATTAAAGAAACCGGAACCATTACACCGGCTATTCATTCAGGAAATGGAACAGGTGGAAATGTAATTGCATTACGTTTGGTTATACAGGGAATGAAACTCCAACCCTGCAGTCCCGGATTCATTGATTCAAGAAATGCAATTTTAGCAGCTGATTCTATTTTATATAACTATGCACACAAGTGTGCCATCTGGAAAGCTTTTGCAGCAAGAGGAATGGGATATAGTGCAAAACAGGGAAGCTCCAATCTTACATCCGACCATACACCTGCATATGATTTGCCAGGTGGTGTTACGTTACAAAAATGTAACTCCCGAAAAAATTGCAACATCTTCTTCTTCTACAATTAATCTGCAGGCTACATGCGGTTGTGATGTACCGTTGAGTAATTATAAAATTACAGATACAATACCTGCCGGTTTCACATACGTCAGCAGCAGCCCCGGTGGATCAGTTAGCGGAAATGCTGTTACATTTTCCTCAATTAATTTCATTTCACCGCAGCAAGTGAAAAATTATTCCATAACAATTACTGCTTCTGGTGCAGGTTGTACAATTGATTCGCTTATCAACGATAACCGGGAAACAAGTACAGTTGGCGGATTAACTTCATCAGCTTTATTTGCAGCAAATAACTGGATCGAGAGCAGCAGCTTTGCAAACAGCGGAACTAAGGCATGGTTCGGTGCTGATGCAACTGATTCATCAGATTTTGTTTTAACTTCCAATGCATTTACCGTGCAGAATCTTTCTCTGCTTTCATTCTGGCACAAGTATGATTTTGAAACCGGATATGATGGCGGACGTATTGAGATTTCAACAGATGGCGGCACAACATGGATCAATGCTGAACTCTATATCTTCCAGAATTCTTATACTTCAACAATGAGCTCAGGTCCCTGGGGTAACGGGGAAAAAGTATTCAGCGGTTCTACCGGAGGTCAGTTTGTAAATACATTGATTAACCTTGTACCATTTAATGGCCAATCCATAAAGATCAGATTCAGGGTAAGAACAGATACAGGTAATCCCGGAATTATAGCGGGTTGGTTTATTGATGATATTCTTGCATTACGTGGTTGCGGAGGATTTTCAAAAGCAATGATATTTGATAATGCCGGAAACAAAGTAGATAGTGTGATGAAACCATTATTTATAACCTCAGTTGTAACAGCAGTAAATGATCCTGTTATTAACAGCAACAGTGTCCGGATCTATCCAAACCCTGCATCTGATAACAGCAATGTTTCATTCCATATTTTCGGCAGAGGTCAAACAACTGTTTCAGTTGTCAATCTCAATGGGCAGAAGCTGTTCAGTTATAACAAAGGAACATTGTTGCCAGGCGATTATATCCAGAGTATTCCTGTAAACAAGTTAGCGGCGGGTACTTATTTTATTACCATTGAAACAGGAAATAAGAGAGTGTATAAAAAGTTTGTAGTGGTTCATTGATGAATAAATATAAACGAATTCGAAAGCTGCGATATAAAACATCGCAGCTTTTTTATTAACCAGGATCTGTCGTCTTGCCGATCAAAAGTTCAGGATATTGCTCTTAAGTACGTTAAAAAAATCAATGTCAGGATTTCCCCGATGGTTAACCCCTATATTAGCCTATAATTTTAATGGACAATGATTGAAGAAACAACGCTTCGAGCAGAGAACACTCTAAAAAGCAGACTTGAAAAAACAGATACCGAAGAAACTTTTACAGAAAAGTCAACAGGGAAATATTTCTATTATGCTGAAGGAACGGGAGAGCCGCTTGTGCTTTTGTATGGGTTATTTGGTTCAGTAAAAAACTACAGCAAAGTAATAGCACATTTTAAAAAGTCATATACAGTTATTGTACCGCAATTACCAATTTATGATCTTGGGTTGAATGTTTCAGTTGGGGCATTGTCTGATTATGTACACCAGCTGATGCAGGCTCTGCACCTGGAAAAGATACATCTGGTTGGGAATTCACTGGGTGGTCATATCGCTTTATTATACTGTTTGCATCATCCTGAAAATGTAAAGTCATTAATATTAGTTGGGAGCTCAGGTTTGTTTGAAAATGGAATGGGCGATACATTTCCAAGACGGGGCGATTATAATTACATCAAAAAGAAAGCAGAAATAACTTTTTTCAAACCTGAAACAGCTACAAAGGAATTGGTAGATGAAATTTTTGAAACAGTGAACAACAGGGTAAAAGCTTTGAAAATTCTTTGTCTTGCCAAATCAACGATTAAGTATAATTTAAGAAAAGAACTGGCAACCATCAAATGCGATTGCTGTATTGTGTGGGGCAGACAGGATGCGGTTACTCCACCGGAAACAGCAGAAGAATTCAATAAATTAATACCGCAATCCAGTTTGTTCTGGATTGATAACTGTGGTCATGTTCCTATGCTGGAAACTCCTGAAACATTCAATCGTATTCTTTCCGAATTTCTGGAGGGCAGAAAATAATATAACCGTAATCTTTTGGTTGCAGGATTTAAAATTAACTTTTGTAACATTCAGATATGGGATGTTTCCTTACTTTTATCAGCAACGATTGCATTATGAGTTTTTCACCAGCCTTAGGTGAAGGAGATATACGGTGTTGTTGATACAAGTCGTTTGCAAACAGGAATAAGTGAAATTGTCCTTTTATTTATGCACCTCCGAATGCTGGAATTACAGAATAGCTATTTTTTTTACAGAATCCCTGATAATCAACTTCGATTTAAGTACTACATCTTTAGGCTTTGCTTTTTTGCTTTTACCCATTTGTTGCAACAGCATTTGAATAGATAGATCGCCGAAATTATCGTTCATATGCGAAATCGTTGACAGAGGAGTAAATAATAAATCCGAATATAACTGCTCATCAAAAGACACAATAGATATGTCTTCGGGTATTCTTATACCTTCCTCTTTTAAAGCTTTTAAAATGCCTAATGTAATCTGGTTTCCCAATGAGAAGATGGCCGTAATTTTAGTTTTTGCCAGGTTCTTAGATATTTTTTTAGCACAATTATAGCCATTGTTAAAACTAAAAGCATCACCTACAACCAATGAAGGGTCAAAAGGGATTTTATTTTTTTTTAATGCCTGTTTGTAGCCATTTACACGTTTGTTATTTGGTGATGTGCCCACAATGCCCTGCACACAGACAATTTTTTTGTGTCCATTATCAATTAAATATTGGTTGGCCTCTAATGCGCCTTCAAAATCATTTGATGAAATATATGGCAAATCCATTCCTTCAAAAATCCTGTCAATTAAAACAAGGGGGGTTCCATTTCTTTTTGCGTCTATCAGATGTTCAGGCTCCAGACCTATTGGGGCTATAATTATACCATCAACCATCCAGCTTTGAAGTAAAGCAATTGATTTTTTTTCTATTTTAATGTCATCATCACTATTACATAAGAAAATATTGTAATGATGCTTCCGGGCTTCTTTTTCAATGCCCATTGCCAGTTGGGCAAACCAGGTGTTTGTTATATCAGGAACAATAAGCCCGATGGTTGACGACTTTTTTAAGCGCAGCCCTTTGGCAATATTGTTGGGTTTGTAGTTTAATTTATGGGCTGTAACGGTAACTAATTCTATCGTTTTTTTGCTGATGCGGAACTGCTCGCCCAGACCATTTAAAACTCTTGAGATAGTCGTTACAGAAACACCAAGGCTTTGAGCCATTGATTGTATCGTAACGTTGTTATTTTTCATCGGGGCGGGTTTATTTGTACAGAATATAGCATTTTTTCCTTTAAAATTAAAGATTAGTAAGCGTTTATTGTTTTTTAAAAAAGGGTAATTTTTATTTTTTAATGCAAATAATGATTTAATTTGCGCAAACGATTGTTCTAATTGCACAAACGGTTGCTCAAATGAATTGATTTTTTACCAAAACAAAAAATTGCATATGAAAAAAAGTCTCCGGGATTTTTCTTTACTGTCCTGTTACTGATCCTAACGCCCCGATTCGTGACTCACGAACTGGAAAGGCATATGTAGATTTGTTTCGTGTTGCACGAACCAAGGCGAAGGAGGTTGATTTGAACACCAACCACAAAAACACAAATTTCTTAAATGAGGTTGATAATGTCTGAATTCTTTTGTTTGCAGGGTTTCAAAAATGATTTTTATCACTTTTTTTATTTCGGTAACCCCATTTCCAATACTGATAATGTATGCAACCTGTAAAGGTGAATCATTCAATGAATATGACAGAAATCAGTTTTTTTAAACAGGGTTTTCTATTTCTTGTTTTGCTGAAATTATAAGATTTGATTACTTTTAATATCGATTGCCATCATGAAAGAGTATCAGTTATATAATAATCAGATGCTGTTAGATCTGCTTGCTGAGAGTGACGAGTTTGCTTTTACTGAGTTATATAACCGTTATTGGAAAAAAATATTCGCCATTGCTTATAACAGGTTAAGCGAAGCCCAGTCAGCTGAAGATATTGTACATGATGTGTTTGCCAGCCTCTGGGTAAACAGAAAAAAAAATCAAATAGAATCGCTTGAAAATTACTTAGCCACCGCAACGAAGTATATGGTGCTGGCAAAAATTAAAGTAAAAGTCAGAGAACGGAGTTACAGTAACACATTTCAGCAAACACCCATATTCGAACTTCCTGTTGAAGCCTCACTTCATTATAAGCGATTGCTGGAAATCGTAAAAATAGAAGTAGAAAAGCTGCCTGAGAAGTGCAGGCTGATTTTTAACTACAGTCGTAACGAAGGAATGCCCATACGGCAAATTGCAGAGACATTACATCTATCTCCCAAAACGGTTGAGAATCAGTTAAACAAGGCACTGAAGCAGTTAAAGCTGGTTACCAGAATGTTTCTTAATTCCCTTCTGATTATTCTCTCCATCTCTCTTTTCTAAACAGAAAAAATATTTTTTAACAGTGCATAGGTGCTCTGCCTGTGTTTATACACTTACTTAGTATATTATGCAAATTCCAGAAAACATATTGGCGCTGATAGAAAAGTATCAAAGCGGCAGAATCACTGCAGATGAACAGAGTCTGTTAAATGATTGGTATCATTCATTTAATGATGACGAAACAGAATTTGCCGGAAATGAAACAGAACAGCAACTGGCTGACCGGATTAAAAGCCGTTTGCTCAAAACAATCCATCATGAACATGAAGGAATAAGCCGCCATCGCAGATGGCAAATACCTGCAGCTGCAGCCATTGTGCTTCTTTTGTTCTCCATCGGAACATATATGATGATTTCTTCAAAATCTGTGAAGAAAGAAATTGCAAAAAACAATATACCTAAAGCCAGATATACAGGTGAGATAAAGCCGGGAAGCAATAAAGCACTGCTTGTACTTGCAGATGGCTCAACAATTATATTAGACAGTGCCGCTAATGGAACGCTCAGCCAACAGGGAAATATTAAAGTTCAGAAGTTAGACAATGGTTTGCTGGCATACTCAGTAAATGGAAAAATGATCACTGAAAAAGATGAAGCATTTTTTAATACAATTTCAACTCCCCGTGGCGGCCAGTACCAGGTTACATTATCTGATGGAACAAAGGTTTGGTTAAACGCAGCTTCTTCCATCAGGTTCCCTGTTGTATTCACAGGAAAGGAACGAAAAGTAGAAATAATAGGGGAAGCCTACTTTGAAGTGGCAAAAAATAAAACAATGCCATTTAAAGTAAAGGCAAGTTCATCAGAAATTGAAGTACTTGGCACTCATTTTAATGTTAATTCCTATGATGATGAAACAACCATCAAAACCACTCTGCTTGAAGGCTCAGTGAAAATATCTGTTCCTGCTCTGGGTAATAATCAAACGGCTAAAATTTTAAAACCCAGTCAGCAGGCAGGTATTAATAAAGCAGGCCGGATTAATATAACAAGCGATGCAGATACAGAAGAAGCAATTGCATGGAAAAACGGCCTCTTTATTTTCAATAGTACTGATGTTAAGTCAATCATGCGGCAAATTTCCAGGTGGTATGATGTGGATGTTGAATACAGGGGAAATGTAAACCTTCATTTTACCGGTCAGGTCACCAGGAATGAAGATGTAGCTAAAGTAATTGAAAAGATAGCCTTAACCGAAGAAGTGCATTTTAAAATTGACGGCAAAAAAATAATTGTTTCACCATAAAAAGTGTAATCATGAAAATGGTCAATCTCAGCTTTTTATTTCCATTTGGAAAGGATGGATAAAAAAGAATACAGGACCAAATAAAAACCGGATTCCGTTTGCAGCGAAACCCGGCGAAGATTTGAGTCTTGTAATAAACAAAATCTGTTTCAGGAACTGCTTATTATTCAACCCAATTAATACAAATTTATGTATTTAACTGCTCTTTTTAAATCCAACTTTAGGGAAGGGGGATTTTTAACCAAAACGATTCGGATTATGAAACTTGCCACAGTTTTAATAATCGCTGCCTGTCTCCAGGTTAGTGCCAGAAGCTACTCCCAGAAAGTGAGCTTAAAAGAAAACAACATTTCACTGCAAAGAGTATTTGAAGAAATCCGGAATCAGACCGGCTATAACTTTTTGTATGCAGATGAAGTTTTATACAAAACAAAAAATGTATCTGTTAATGTAAAAAAAGCAAGCATTGAAGAAGTACTTGATCTTTGTTTTAAAGATCAACTGTTAACCTATAATATTTCAGAAAAAACAATCATTGTTAAGAGAAAGATTGCAGCGCCTGAAGTAATTATACCTCCAATACCAATTGTAACAGCCTTTGATGTAAAAGGAAGAATTACTGATGATAAAGGTGTACCTGTTATGGGTGTAAGTGTCATTAACGAACGTACAAAAAGCGGTACAGTTACAGATGCAAACGGATACTTTACCATCTCGGCAGAAAAAAATGATGTGCTTCGTTTTTCATATGTTGGGAAAGCTTCTCAGTCAGTAAAAGTTATTGAGAATAAACTGGAGTACAATATTGTACTGGTAGATACTTACCGGGAAATACAGGATGTAGTCGTTACTGCACTCGGCATAAAAAGGGAGGAAAAGGCCCTTGGTTATGCTGTTCAAAAAGTTTCCGGGGAAAGCATACAAAGAGTTTCAGGCCTTGATGTTGCTACATCCCTTACCGGTAAAGTAGCCGGTGTATTAGTTAAAAACTCACCTGATTTTGCTGCTGTACCAGATCTTACTATTAGGGGTGCAAAACCTTTGTTAGTTATAGATGGAGTTGCTTATCAAAATAAAACATTGGCCGATATCTCTTCAGAAGATATTGAGTCAATCACTTTTTTGAAAGGACCAACTGCTTCGGCTTTGTATGGTTTTCGTGGTGCAAACGGCGCTATTATGCTTACTACAAAAAATGGCAGTACGAATAAAACAGGAACAACTATTGATTTTACAACCAATACGATGTTTACTGCAGGTTTCCTGGCTATTCCTGAGAAACAGTCAGTGTATGGTCGTGGAGGCAGTGGTATTTATGCCCTCAATTCTGATGCCTCATGGGGTGCAAAAATGGACGGATCCATGCAAAATCAATGGGATCCGATTACGAAGACTTTTACAGTAAGACCCTACCTGCCCGTAGGTAAAGACAATTTCAAAAACTTCCTGGAACAGGGTTATGTAACCAACAATAATTTAAATATTGGTTACCGTAAGGACAATCTTTCACTCAGGAATTCATTTAACTGGGTGGAAAATAAAGGCCGCTATCCGAATGCCAGGCTGCAAAAATATACCTACTCCTTTGGAGCTGATCTTAACCTGGAGAAGTTTAAAATGAGTACGAATTTATCGTATGCTAAAAAAGCCTCTAAGAATATCGGTTCCAACGGTTATACCTCTTATGATCCGATGTACAGTATTTTAATCTGGTCGCCTTCTGATTGGGATCTTCGTCTCTACAAGAATAATTACTGGATTAAGCCGGGCGAAATTCAAAACAATCATTTTGGATTGGTACCTGGCGGTACAATTGATAATTATGCCGGCAATTCTGAAAACAATCCTTATTTCGACCGGTACGAAAAAACAAATGAAATTTCCAGAGACATTTTTAATGCTGATTTAACCATGAGTTATCAGTTAACAAGCTGGTTAAAAGCCACTCTTCGTTCAGGGGTTGATTTTTACAAACAAACCGGCCAGTTAAGATCATCATGGGGTTCTTATCTTTCTTCCGGTAATACAGGTGTTCCTGGTGCTGATTACAGTGGATGGAATGGCGGAAGAAAAGGCCAGTATAATATAGGAGTAAGTAATGGATTTAGTAACAATACCGATTTGTTACTTACAGGCGATCGGAAATTCAATAATTTTAAAATTGAATACCTTGCCGGAGGATCAATTTTTTTCAGCCGGGATGATAATATGAATGCCAGTACACAGGGTGGTATTTCTGTTCCCGGGTTCTTCTCCATTAAGGCATCTATTAATCCGGCACAGGTATCGCAAAGTACTTATGCTCAACAGACAAATTCTGTCTTTGGCCGTGCAGCCGTTTCCTGGAAGAATATGGCGTTTGTTGAGGCGTCCGCCCGTAATGACTGGTTTTCAACTTTGTCAAAAGCAGATCGCTCTTATCTTTATCCTTCTGTATCAGCAAGCTTCGTAGCATCAGAGTTATTACCGCAGACAAAAGGTTGGTTAGATATGTTGAGACTTAGAGGTTCCTGGTCAAATAGTCCAACTCCCCCTGGTATATATGCAATCAATAGTAGTTATTCCATCAGTGCTGCTACCTGGGGTACATTAAATGGAGCAGGCGTTCCTTCAAGCTTATATATGCCAAACTATGTTCCCGAAAAATTCGAAAACTATGAAACAGGCTTGCAAGCACTGTTTCTTAAAAATCGGGTATCGTTTGATGTTACCTATTATTCAAGAAGGTATTATGACCGTTTAAAATATGTAGGGTTAACAGCGGCCTCAGGTTATACCAGTATCTATCAAAACTGGAAAGAGGAAACAACCCGCCGAGGTTGGGAACTAATATTGAATGGTACACCTATTAAAAACAAAGACTGGCAATTGGATTTAGGTCTTAACTGGACAACTTCTGCCAGTTACTATACCAAGCTAGATCCAACCTATTCAGAAAAAAAACCATGGGTGCAAGTTGGAAAACGTACTGATCATTTTATCAGCAGAGATTTTCAGCGTGTACCTGCCGGTAAGGGTGAGCTTTCAGGAAGCCTTATACTCAATAGCAGTGGAAGGCCGATCGTTCATGGATATGATGTATTATTTGGCTATTACGATCCCAAATTTATCTGGGGTACAAATGCCAACTTAAGGTATAAGAACTTCAGTTTGTTTATCTCTTTTGATGGCGTAAATGGCGGACTTGCCAACACAAGAACAGAAAGTTATATGTGGCAGGCAGGGGTTCATCCAAACTCAGTTTCACCTGAAAGAGCATTGGACGTTGCTACACCGGGGTCCAGCAACTATCTGGGCCAGGGTGCAAAAGTGACATCCGGATCAGTAACCTTTGATGCAAATGGTAATATTTTAACTGACACCCGTGTTTTTGCAACGAATGATGTAAAAACTACTTACAAGCAATATATGGTTGATTTGCACAACAGCAGTGCATGGGGTGGTAATGGAAGTAAAGCAGATACTTATTCCAGAACTTTTTTCAAACTGCGTGAAATTTCTTTATCATACAATGTGCCAACTAAACTGTTGCATAAAGTTGCAAAAGCAGCTTCAATCAGTCTAATCGGGCAAAATGTATTGCTGAAAGCAAAGCAGTTTAAATATTCAGATCCTGACGGTGGTAATGATGATTTTGCAGATCCATCAACAAGGTATCTCGGCTTCAAAATTAATTTCACTTTCTAAAAACTGCAGCAATGAAAAAAATAAATTATATACTGCTTGCAACAATTTCTTTTACTATTGCAAGTTCATGTAAAAAGTTTGACAAATTAAATACCAACCCGGATGTACCTACTTCTGTTTCACCCGATTTGCTTGCAACATCGGTATTGAAAAGTACTTACCGGTTCTGGAATCCCAATCCTACGGATTGGGGTACGGCACAGTTATGGAGTAAGCATTGTACAAATCTTCAAAACAACCCGAATCCTTACCAGTATTATTCTTCTTATTATCCCTACGGAGGATTTGGGGGGGCTCAGAATTTAACTATTCTTAAAAGAATGGTTGAATTTGCTAAAGGAAATCCGGCACTTCCTTCCTATGAGGGCTTGGCATTATTTCTGAAAGCTTCGTATGGTTTTTCTGCAACATTAGATATGGGAGATATTCCTTATTCAGAAGCAGGAATGGCGGAAGATGGAATAACACAGCCAAAGTATGATAAACAGGCAGATGTATTTGTAGCTGTATTGAATGACCTGAAAGCAGCTGAAGCAAAATTTGCCGCAGGTGTTAATTTCACAGGTGATATAATGCTTGGTGGAAATGCAGCAAAATGGCGGAAGCTTTGTAATGCTATGCAGTTAAGAGTTTTGCAAACGATCAGTAAAAAAATTACACCTGCACAAAAAACACGCTTTGCAGAAATAGTAGCCGCAGGTAATTTAATGACTGGCAATACTGATAACTATCAATTAGCCTATCTTGATAATACAAATGCAACCTATCCTTTTTACAATGGAGAAGGCATGAGGGTTAACTTAGCAATGTCGAAACTGATGGTTGATGCATTAAAAAATGTGAATGATCGCAGGTTGTTTTATTTTGGAGAACCGGCGGCTTACAAAATTACCGGTGGTTTATTAGAAAGTGATTTTGCTGCTTATGAAGGTGCACCATCAGAATTATCTCCTAACCTGCTTGATCTTAACAGGGCAGCCGGAAAGTATTCTTTGGTAAACAAGCGTTATGCATCATCAGCATCCAGAATTGGCGATCCTTATATTTACTTTACCTATGCTGAGCAATGTTTCATTATAGCAGAAGCTATTGAAGAAGGTTGGGTAACCGGCAGTGCGCAGACCTACTACGAAAATGGTGTAAAAGCTATGCTTGATTATTATAGAACCTTACCAACTGTAATTCAGGCAAATCTTCATGGAATGGCCATTACTCAAAACTACATTGATACTTATTTTACAGGAGAAGCTGCATACAAAACAGCTGGAACGAAAACAGAACGCTTACAGCAGGTATGGATGCAAAGGTATTTTATAGATTTTTTCCAGGGCGGTGGAATGTCGTTCAGAACTTTTCAACGTACAGGATATCCTGTCTTTCCGCTTGATCCGGCTACTTCTTTAAATTCCGGGGCACCAACACAGGTTCCTAAACGCAACATGTACCCCACTGATGAGGTAACCAAAAACCCTGTAAACTACAAAAAGGCAGTTGATGAACAGTTTGGCGGTGCTGATGACGTTAATAAAACCCCATGGTGGTTACAGTAAGAATATAATCACAATTGCATTATTCGAAAACTTCTTAGAAATGCAGTGTTGAATGAAAAGTATAAAAGGAGAAGTAATTACTTCTCCTTTTATTATAAAAAAAAGAATTCGAATGCAGATCTTTCATGAAAATCTATTCTTCGTCTACTGTCGAATAACATGAGCTGAAATAATAATTATGCTGACAGTACATTAATTTCTTTCATATAGCAGTCAGTTTATACGCAAGAAAAATAGTGGATCGTATATTCTTATTTAAGTTAATACCTCCACTTTTTTAAATCTTCAAAAGGCTGACATTTTTTGTCTCTCTAAAAATTGTTATTATGAGAAGTAATCGTAAAAAAATAATACAGATGTTTGGTTTTCTCTGCATTGTATTTACACAAGCAAATGTTTTATCTCAAGCAAAGTACACCAAACTAATTTGGGCTGATGAATTTAACTACCATGGATTACCCGATAGCAGTAAATGGAACTATGATGTTGGAGGACATGGCTGGGGTAACAATGAATTACAGTATTATACATTACTGGATACCTCAAATGTAAAAGTAGAAAACGGGCATTTGAAAATTATTGTCCGGAAACAGAAAAAGGAAAACAGGGAATATACTTCTGCAAGATTGCTTTCAAAAAATAAAGCAGAGTTTAAATATGGCAGAATTGAAGCAAGGGCAAAGATCCCGGCTTCGGTAGGTACATGGCCTGCAATTTGGATGTTGGGGAACAATATTGATAAGACTGGCTGGCCCGCCTGTGGTGAAATTGACATTATGGAGCATAGGGGAATGGAGTTAAATAAAGTTTTTGGAACCTTGCATTATCCCGGTCATTCAGGCGGTAATGCAAATGGAAAAACAATGATTATTCCAACTGCTACTACTGCCTTTCACAACTACGCAGTAGAATGGAGTGCAACGGAATTGAAATTTTATATTGATGATGTATTATATCATACAGTAGTCAACAACGATAGTGTGCCATTCAATCATCCTTTTTTTATCCTGTTAAACGTTGCTATCGGCGGTGATTTTGGCGGGAAAGTAGATCCGCTTTTTTCTATGGATGCAATGGAGATTGACTATATCAGAGTTTTTTAAAACTAAATAATCAAATACGATAATGTTTAAGAAATGCTGTTTATTGCTGGTTGTTTTTTTTAGTATTTATTTTTCCCTTCAGGCAAAAGTAATTTTGCCCCGAATTTTTTCTGATAATATGGTGTTGCAGCGTAATGTTTTAATTCCTGTTTGGGGTTGGGCAGATGCCGGTGAAAAAATTGAAGTACGGTTTAATAAGCAGGTTAAATCTGTAAAGGCTGATAAAAATGGGAAGTGGATGCTAAGGCTTGATATGGAAAATGCCGGAGGTCCTTATGATCTTATTATCAAAGGAAAAAATTTGGTACAGATAAAAAATGTACTGGTTGGCGAAGTATGGCTTTGCAGTGGTCAATCTAATATGGAATGGACAGTAGGCCAGTCGATGAATGCAAAGAATGAGATAGCAATGGCAAACAATGCTTTCATCAGCCATATTAAAATTGCAAAAGAAATCGGCTCTTTACCAAACAAAGACATTAGCTCCAGGCAGTTGGGAAGTTTGTGATTCAACAACAGTGGGAGCTTTTTTCGGGCATTGGATATTTTTTTGCAAAGAACATTTATAACGAACTCAAAATTCCTGTTGGGTTAATAAATTCTTCCTGGGGAGGAACCAATATTGAAACCTGGATAAGCCGTGAAGGATTTGAAAGCAGCGAAGAATTTAAAGAAATGATTGCAGGCATGCCAAGAATTAATCTGGATTCTCTTTCTAAATTAAAAGTGAAGGCAAGTGAATTAAGAATTGAAACATTACAGGGAACAAAGTTGAAAGATATGAATACAGGTTTGTTTAACCAGGTATCTTTTGATGATTCGCAATGGCCGGTATTAATACAGCCGCAATTATGGGAACAGCAAAGTATAGGCGAACTGGATGGTGTGGTTTGGTTAAGAAAAACAATTGTATTGTCAGCTGCTGATCTTAACAAAGCTGCAAGTATAGAATTAGCAAAAATTGATGACAATGATATTACGTATGTAAACGGAGTAAAAGTAGGGAGCACTAATCAATATGATGCAAAAAGAAAATACATCATTCCTGCAGATGTATTAAAGGAAGGAAAAAATGTAATTGCTGTAAGAGTGGTTGACAATGGCGGTGGCGGTGGAATTTATGGCGATGCTGCAGATGTAAAATTAAATTTGGGCAGTACTGTTATTTCTTTAAGCGGCGAATGGAAATTTCAGGTGGAATCTATCATAAAAACAACCAATCAAAATTCACTTCCCTCTCTTTGTTATAATGCAATGATAGATCCTTTAATCCCTTTTGCTTTTCAGGGAGTATTGTGGTACCAGGGAGAATCAAATGCAGGACGCTCATATCAATACAGAAAAGCTTTTCCCTTGCTGATAAACGACTGGAGGCAAAAATGGAATAATCAAACAATGCCATTTTATTTTGTGCAACTGGCAACATTTAATAACCCCGGTAACAGTAATGAAGGCTGTGGTTGGGCAGAGTTAAGAGAAGCTCAAACAATGGCTTTATCCATCCCAAACACAGGCATGTGTGTTACTACCGATATTGGCAATCCTGTTGATGTTCATCCAACTAATAAGCAGGATGTTGGAAAACGATTATCAGCTCTTGCATTAAATAATATTTATAAAAAGGAAATGGTTTGTAATGGCCCTATGTATAAATCAATGGAAGTAAACGGCAATCAAATCATTCTTTCATTTGAAAATATCGGAGCTGGATTATATACACCCGATAAATATGGATATCTCAAAGGTTTTGAAATTGCCGGAAAAGATCAGGTGTTTTATTATGCCAAAGCTTTTATCAAAGGCAACTCGGTAGTATTATTTAATGAAAATGTCGAGAACCCGGTGGCTGTTCATTTTGGATGGATGGGCGATGCCACTGATTGTAATTTGTTTAATAAAGAAGCCCGCCCGGATGGCTCGGTCGGACGGGGATTCCCCGCTGTGCCTTTCAGAACAGATGAATGGAAAACGGTTACAAAAGATGAAAAATATACAATTGAAAAATTAAAATATTAATGATGAGAAATGGTTTTTTTATTGCATTGTTATTCTTATCTGTAAGCCTGAATGCTCAAAAGTTTGAAGGGTTGGCTAAAACACCTCCCATGGGCTGGAACAGCTGGAACAAATTCGCCTGTAATGTGGATGAAAAAATGATCCGGGAAATGGCGGATGCTATGGCATCAAACGGAATGAAGGAAGCCGGTTATGAATATATTGTAATTGATGATTGCTGGCAGGTTTCCCGAGATGAAAATGGAAATATTGTTCCCGACCCAATACGTTTTTCTTCCGGCATGAAAGCCCTTGCTGATTATGTTCACTCCAAAGGGTTAAAATTTGGTTTGTATTCCTGCGCAGGCAGCAAGACCTGTGAAGGCCGACCTGGTGGTCGTGGTCATGAATACCAGGACGCTAAAATGTATGCATCGTGGGGCATTGATTTTTTGAAATATGATTTTTGTAACACCGATGCTCAAAAAGCAGAAGGAGCTTACAAAACAATGCGTGATGCGTTGTATGCAGCCAAACGTCCAATTGTTTTCAGCATTTGCGAATGGGGAAGTACAGAGCCATGGACATGGGCAAAAAATGTAGGCCATTTATGGAGAACTACCGGCGATATCATGAATTGCTACGAATGCAAAGTAAACTGGGGAGGTTATGGCTGGACATTAATTCTTGATAAAAATGCTGAGCTGGGAAGATATGCAGGTCCTGGCGGCTGGAATGATCCTGATATACTTCAGGCAGGAAACGGAGTGCTGACAGATATTGAATCACGTTCGCATTTTACATTGTGGAGTATGATGGCAGCACCGCTGTTCACCGGCAATGATATCAGATCGATGACTCCTGCAATAAAAGAAATTTTGGCGAACAAAGAAATCATCGCCTTGAATCAGGATACTCTCGGCAAACAAGGATACAGATGGTGGACGCTTGATGGCAATATTGAGTTATGGCTCAAACCTCTTTCAAATAATGAAATTGCATTATGTTTTTTTAACCGGGGTAATGCAGTGAAAACAATCGATTTTGACTGGAAGCGATACTTCACCAATCTTAACGGCAAAACTTATGGTGTAACTGAAAAAACAATCATCCGGGATTTATGGCTTAAAAAAAATATAGGCACTACTGCAAATAATTTGAAAGCTATCATTCAGCCACATGATGTGTTAACAGTAAGGTTGAGTAAGTAATTACGAACAGGTTTTTGCATTTCAGGCTTTTTATAATTGTATAAAATTAAAGTAACCATATTAAATGAAAGAACGGATAATTTATAGTGTAGCAATATTCTTTCTTCTTTGCAGTTTTGATGGCAAAGTGAGTACACAAATTAAATCCGGAAAGAAAATGATTACCCTGCCTGCAGAAATGGTGGTAGATAAAATACGGGGTGGAATGTTGGGCATGATGATTGGGAATATGAATGGCTGGCCGTACGAATTTAAATTCTATGGGAAGTATGGGGATGTAAAAACCTATACTCCAGCTCTTCCGCAAGGTGCGCAAACCGATGATGATACCGATTTTGAATGGGTGTATATCTACAATATGCAGAAAACGAGGAATGCTTTTTTGCCTTACAACGACATTAGCACTTATTGGAAAAAAAGTATCAATGATGGAATCTGGTGTGCAAATCGCTATGCCCGTTATTTAATGGATTTGGGAATTCCGGCTCCAATGACAGGAAGTGTAGTGCTGAATCCATGGTCAGAATTTAATGTTTCGGGTCAGTTTATTAGTGAATCTTTTGGATTGGTAGCACCTGCAATGCCTCAAACAGCAGCTAAAATTGGCTTGCATTATACCAGGGTTGCTATCGACTACGAACCAGCGCAAACTACCCAGCTTTTTACCACAATGATTTCAACAGCTTTTATCGAAAGTGATATCAATAAAATTATGGATGCCGGAGTTGCCAGCCTTGACCCTAACAGTATCATAATTACGGTTATTGCTGATGTAAGAAAATGGCACAGCCAAAACCCTGATAACCCTGCAGAAACACTTCGCCTTTTGCACAATAAATATGTATTGAATGACGAATTGGTCAGAAACCAAAATGGATCAGTGCTTAATACTGGAGTTATCATTGCCTCTTTTCTATATGGCAATGGTAATTTTTCTGAAACTATCAGGCACTCTATGAATTTTGGATACGATGCTGATTGCAATGCTGCAACACTTGGAACGTTAATGGGTGCCTTGTATGGCCATCGTCGCATATTGAACGAAGGTTGGAATATTGTTGACCGGTACAAAAATACCAAACGGGATAAAATGCCGATGGACGAAACCATTATCAGTTTTGCTGACAGGGTAGTAGATGTGTTTGAAATGGTAAACCAGCAAAATGGTGGCAGTAAAACGATTGTAAACAAAACCGTTGTTTATAAAATAGTAAGCGAAAAACCAGCTTCAGTATTTCAATTGCTCACATACGATGAAGAAAAGAGGATACTGAAAAAAGATGTTGAAAAAGACATCATATCCAACCTGCTTTCTGGTGAGCAGCAGGAAATGGCTCGTGCAGCTTATCTGGCTATTGCGCTGGATTTAGCTAATGGCCTTCAAAAAAGATATCCAAAACAGTGGAAAGAAGCCTGCTATTATTTGAGTGGCTATTGGAAAGTAATAGGCAATATTTTTCACAGTGATAATTTTAAATCGCTGGTGCAATTGAAAGAAAAATTTATTGCTGCGGGTTTTATTACCATGGATGCTGCGCCTAAAACGGAAGCAATTTACAGGGATATGGAAACCTGGAAGGATCCAAAAATTTTATATAAAAATGGACTATTGCAAATCAAAAAGTGAGAATATGAAATTAATTGAAATAGTACTTTTCGTATTGATAAGTCTGAATTGTTTTTCGCAGGAAATTGCCCTGCCCAGGGAATGTAAATTTCAATTTGGCGATAATCCTGAATGGGCCAATCCTGCTTTTAACGACAACGATTGGGTAACTCAACAACTGGGAAAAAGTTTTACTAAAGATTCATCCTATGCCTGGTACAGAATAAAAATCGTTATTCCTTCGGCTATGAAAACGGCTACTGGGAAAGGGATCAAATTATACCTTGGTAAAATTGATGACGTTGATCAAACGTACTTCAATGGAAAGTTGATTGGTGAAACAGGATCATTCCCACCCGGCTATATTACTCAATGGGAAAAACAGAGAATCTATACAATACCTGAAAAAGAAGTGCAGTGGGATAAAGAAAATGTAATAGCTGTAAGGATTTATAATTTAGTTGGAGGAATGGGTATGTGGGAAGGGCCTTATAGTTTTGAACCCCTTGGCTGGATTGACGAAGTTTTAGTGAAACAGGATTTTATAGAAACCCCCAATAAAGGGTTTACAACAAGAATTGTTTTCACAAATAAAATTGACGAGGCTTTTAACGGAACCGTTAAATACTGGATAACAGATAAAGCCGGTAAGAAAATTTTATTTTCTGAAACAAAGCCTGTTCAATTGCATTCAAAATCCGGATCTGAAGTGGTTGTGGCTTTTTCCGGTTATCAGTCTGCAAGTGAAAATGTCTTTAATGTAGGTTACCAGATTAACGATAATAGCAGTTCGCTGTTTCTTAAAAAAGAGCAATTATACATTGCCACTGGTAATCTTAAAATTCCTTTCTCAGGTGAAGTTAAGCCATTGGTTAAAGATAAAATACCTAACAGTTTTAATGCTGTTGCATTCCAAAAGCAACAGTTTACCGGTTATTTAAATACACGCTTTACACAAAATTTAGAACAACGGTTACTGAAAGTTGATGAGTTTGGTTTAATGGGATCGTATTTAAATCGTCCCGGTATTCATCCATGGGCAGGTGAACATGTTGGCAAATACCTGGAAACAGCAACCAATGTTTGGAAGCTGACGCATAATGCTGCTTTAAAAAAGCAAATGGACAGGATGATGTATGAATTGATCAATACGCAAAAGGAAGATGGATACTTGGGCACTTACACCCCTGATCAATACTGGACCAGTTGGGATGTGTGGAGTCACAAATATAATTTGCACGGATTGCTTACATATTATTCTGTAACTGGCTATAAACCTGCACTGGAATCATGCAGAAAAATGGGTGATCTTCTGTGCAGAACATTTGGAAGGAAGCCGGGGCAAATGGATATTATTTTAGCCGGGACACATATAGGCATGGCCGCTACCAGTGTACTGGATGCAATGGTAGAGTTATACAAATACACCGGAGATAAAAAGTATTTAGATTTTTGTTATTATATTTTAGATGCATGGGAACAGGATAATGGACCAAAAGTTATCAGTTCAATCCTGGCAACAGGAAAAGTAAAGAAAGTTGGTAATGGTAAAGCGTATGAAATGCTTTCCAATTATGTTGGTTTGATTAAACTGTATCAAATAACCGGCGATAAAAAATTTCTGAAAGCAACTGAAATGGCCTGGCAGGATGTAGTGACGAATCAATTATACATTACAGGTACTACCAGTTCTCATGAATATTTTCAGGATGATGAATATTTGCCGGCAGGTAGCAAAGATAATATGGGCGAAGGATGTGTAACTACAACATGGATTCAGCTCAATCAGAATTTATTTGCCATTACAGGCGATATAAAATACTTCAATCAATTAGAAAAGTCTGTCTATAATCATTTGCTGGCTGCTGAAAATCCACAAACAGGTTGTGTGAGTTATTACACACCATTAATGAATAAAAAACCATACACCTGTTTTATCACCTGTTGTCAATCGAGTGTGCCGAGAGGTATTGCATTGGTGCCCAACTTTACTTTCGGAAATATCAATAATATACCAACTGTTTTATTTTATGAGCCGGGAATATATAAAGAAATAATACTGACAGCTGATAAAAAAAATATGGATGTTGCTTTTAAGTTAGAAGGAAACTTTCCTGAAAGTGGAAACCTTGTTTTATCTGTTACAGGCTCAAAGGCTGCCAGTTTCACTCTAGCATTGAGAGTGCCTGAGTGGTGTACGAATTATACTGCTAAAGCCGGAGGCAAAATTTACAAGGGCACAGCCAATGAATTTATAAGGATTACAAAAAACTGGAAGCCCGGTGAGAAAGTGATGATCAGTTTTGATATGCCGGTTACAACCATTGCTGGTGGAAAAAGTTATCCCAACCAGGTGGCCTTTCAACGTGGCCCGCAAATATTGGCTCTGGATGGAAGTTTAAATTCTTCCAATACAAATGACCTTATAACAAATTCTAAAGAAGGGATATCAATTGGAAATATAAATCTGGCAAACGAATCAAAGATATTACCAGTTAACTGGATTGGGAGGCAGGCTTATTCAATAGGCCTGTTGAATCAAAAGGAGAAGATAATTTTAGTTCCATTTGCAGAAGCCAGTCAAACCGATGGCGATATGAGAGTTTGGTTACCCGTACAAATAAAAAAATAAAGAGATGAAAAAAATTGTAGTCCTGTTTTTAATCTTAATCAGTGGAAGTATTTCTTTTGCACAAAAAAAGCAGGGAAAGAGTATAAGCTTTTTGCATACTGCCGGCCAGGATATTGTAAACGAATCTGGCAAAAAAGTATTTTTAAAAGGTGTTGGATTAGGAAACTGGTTGTTGCCAGAGGGATATATGTGGAAGTTCGGAGGCCTTGGTGACCGTCCACGCAAAATAGAAAAAGCAGTTGCTGATCTGATTGGGAAAGAAAAGGCAGAACGTTTCTGGAAAACATTCAGGCAAAACTATATTACCGAAGCTGATATTAAACGGATTGCTGAACTGGGCTTTAATTCTGTGCGGCCTGCACTAAATTCAAGATTGTTTTTAACGGAAGGTGAAAACCCGGTTTATGTAGAAGAAGGATTTCAGTTAATGGATTCCTTAGTTACCTGGTGTAAAAAGTATAACCTGTATGTGATTATTGATATGCACGGCGCACCTGGTGGACAAACAGGAGCGAATATTGATGACAGCCCGAATGATATTCCCGAACTTTTTATTGAAAAAAAATACCAGGATCAATTGGTTGATCTCTGGGTTAAACTTGCACAGAAATATAAAGACGAACCTGTTGTTGCAGCTTATGATTTATTAAATGAACCGCTGCCCACCAATACCGGATCTGCAAATAAGTACAAGCATTTACTTGAGCCGCTTTATAAACGTATTACTGCTGCTATACGCAAAGTTGATCAGAAACATATGATTACGCTGGAAGGCTTTAACTGGTCGAACGATTGGTCGCTTTTTACAAAGCCATTTGATAACAATGTGTTTTATCAGTTTCATTATTATTGCTGGGCCCGGCCTGATAATTTAAATGGCATTGATCAATATCTGAAAAAAAGGGATGAGCTCAATACACCAATATGGGTTGGCGAAACAGGTGAAAAAGGAAATAGCATTTATTGGGCAACAACGCAATTGTTCGAGTCCAAAAACATTGGATTTTCTTTCTGGCCCTGGAAAAAAATGGACACACAGAATACTCCATATTCAATTAATAAGCCCGGTAATTGGGATTTGATTTCTGAATATTCAAAGGGGGGTGCAAAGCCTGATGCTTTACTTGCTGAAAAAATCTTCAATGAATTACTGGAGAATATCAAACTATCCAACTGCAGCTACTTCGAGGATGTTTGCAATGCAATTTTAACAAGAGTCCCTGCAAAAATTGAAGCTGAAAATTATGGGCATGATGGGTTTAACCGTTCTTATTTTGTTTCAGACACAGTAAACAAGTCAAAGTTTTACAGAAAGGATGAGCCGGTAAAAATAAATCTTGACAGCAAGGTGAAAGATCAGTTTTGGTCGGAGCAGTCTATTGAACTTCAGCAGTCAGAATGGGTGGTTTATAGGTTTGAAAGTTTGACTTCCAGAAAATATAGCCTCATTCTGAGAACGTCGGCAACTGAGCCTGCACAACTGACAATTGTTATCAACAATAAATCAGTAAATATCGATGTAGCCAATACAGAGTTCAATGAAGTAAGTATTGGAGATTATAAACTGAAAAAAGGGCGAAACATAATTAAGGTAATTGCTAAATCAAAAGCTGTAAAAGTGGATTGGATAACATGTAACTGATTAAATTAAAATCAAGTGAGTACAAACAGGATAATCGTTATTGGCAGTTCCAATACAGACATGGTTGTAAAATCATCAGTGCTTCCAAAGCCGGGGGAAACAATATTGGGAGGAACTTTCCTGATGAATGCAGGTGGCAAAGGAGCAAACCAGGCTGTTGCTGCTGCAAGATTGGGTGGCAATGTTACGCTGGTTGCAAAAGTTGGCAATGATATTTTTGGAAAGCAAAGTATTGATGGATTCAAAACAGAAAAGATCAATACTGATTTTGTTTTTATTGATAAAGGAACTCCATCAGGCACAGCTTTAATTATGGTGAATGAAGAAGGGGAGAATTGCATTGTGGTTGCACCCGGTGCCAATGCTCAGCTTTTACCTGCAGATATTGAACAGGTGAAAGATATCTCTGATGCAGCAATTGTTTTAATGCAACTCGAAATTCCAATGGAAACAATTGAAGCTGTTGCAAAAAATGCAAAAGCAAATCATCAGAAGGTAATTATTAACCCTGCACCGGCACAAAAACTATCTGACGAATTATTGAATGGAATATTCCTCATCACTCCAAATGAAACAGAAGCAACATTACTGACTGGCATTAAAGTGGAAGGTGAAACAACTGCATCGCAGGCTGCTGATATTTTTTTAAGCAAAGGAGTGCAGAATGTGATTATCACTTTAGGAAAGCAAGGTGCATTCTTCCAAAATAAAGCTGTGAAATTTAAAATAGATGCTCCTGTTGTAAAAGCAATGGATACAACTGCTGCAGGTGATACTTTCAGCGGAGCATTAACTGTTGCTGTTACTGAAAAGATGAGTTGGCAACAGGCTGTTCAATTTGCAGTGGCGGCGGCTTCCATTTCTGTAACAAGAATGGGAGCACAGGCATCGGTGCCATACAGAAAAGAAATTCCCAAATAGTTTAATAAAAAATCTAAAACCTGCCATATGTTTATTGTAGAAAATTACAGCTTAGCCATTGCACTTTGTGTAGTAACTATGTTATGCTGGGGTTCATGGGCCAATACAACAAAGCTTACAACTAAAACCTGGCGTTTTGAACTATTGTATTGGGATTATGGGTTTGGCATTTTGCTAACCACTTTAATTCTTGCATTTACACTGGGAAGCAACGGAACTGAAGGCAGGGCTTTTATCGATGATATAAAACAGGCTGATAACCGCAGTTTCATATCTGCTTTTGCAGGTGGTATAATTTTTAACCTGGCAAATATATTACTGGTTGCAGCTATTGGCATTGCAGGAATGTCTGTTGCATTTCCTGTTGGTATTGGTATTGCTTTAGTTCTGGGTGTAATTGTCAATTATATTTCAGCGCCACAGGGAAATCCTGTGTTGATATTTGGAGGCGTTGCTTTAATTACTCTTGCCATTATTCTGAATGCAAGAGCATATCAAAGATTACAGACGAATACAGAAGGAGGCGTTTCTAAAAAAGGATTACTCGTGTCTGTTGTAAGCGGATGTTTAATGGGTTTGTTTTACAAATATGTTGCCGATTCAATGGTTACTGATTTCAATGTACCTGAAACAGGCAAGCTTACTCCTTACACAGCATTGGTATTTTTTGCCATTGGTGTTGTTATCAGCAGTTTTGTTTTTAATACGCTGCAAATGAAGCGACCTTTTGCAGGGGCACCGGTTTCTTTCAATACATATTTTAAAGGAAAATTGAAAGATCACCTGATTGGAATTTTAGGTGGGACTATCTGGTGTGTGGGAATGTCATTAAGTATTATAGCATCAGGAAAGGCTGGTCCTGCTGTATCTTATGGCTTAGGCCAGGGTGCTACAGTGGTTGCAGCGCTTTGGGGTATTTATGTATGGAAAGAATTTGATAAAGCACCAAAGGGTACAAAACCATTACTGAACATCATGCTGCTGTTGTATATAGCCGGGTTGGCGATGATTATACTTTCTAAATAGCTATGTTTGTTTTCATGAAGAAGAATTTATCTCTGCTGAGTTGTTTACTGTTTGCGGTATTTTATTTTGCTTTCACTCAGACGAAGGAGGCAACCTGGGATAATACAACCAATAAAAACTGGGGCAGTGAGTTTCAGCTGGTACAGATAAGATCATCTGTTGATAATGCAGTACAAAACGCATGGTATCATCAAAGCAAAAAAAATAATCCCCAACCGCTAGTAATTTCCCTGCATACATGGAGCGGAGATTATAATCAGGAAGATCCATTGGCAAAAGAAGTGTTGCTGCGTGACTGGAATTATATACATCCCGATTTCAGAGGACCTAATAATAATCCAAATGCCTGCGGAAGTCCGTTGGTAATTGCTGATCTGGAAGATGCAATACAATATGCAGTTAAGAATGGAAATGTTGACAGCAACGATGTACATATCATTGGAGTTTCCGGCGGAGGTTACGCAGCCATGCTTGCTTACATGAAAATAAAGTACCCGGTAAAAAGTTTTAATGCATGGGTGGGCATCAGCGACTTGAGCAATTGGTATTGGGAGCAGAAGGGGCGTAATGCAAAATATGCAACAGATATTGAACAGGTGGCAATGAAAGACGGAGTAATGAACTGGCAGGAATTAGACAGCCGCTCACCAATAAAACTTTCCTTTCCTGCTGAAAAAAGAAAAAACTCTATGCTGAATATTTATGCAGGCGTGCATGATGGATACACGGGCTCAGTTCCCATCAGTCATTCTATATTGTTCTATAATAAAATTGCTTCAGCATTATTTCCTGGTATAAAAGAAAATCTTATTGACGACAGTACGATCATTTCATTAATTACAAAGAGAAGAAATCCTAATGCTGACACGTCTGTTAAATTAAGTGGGCGAACCCTTCAGCTTTTGAAACAATTACCCAACCTCAGCCTCAGCATTTTTGAAGGAGGACATGAAATGCTTGTTCCACCTGCTTTGATATTAGCTCCCATTGACGAAAATAAAAATTTAAAGCTACTCAATATTCTCACTATTGGTGATTCAAATGGAGCTTTTGATTTTGGCTGGCCGCAACAAATGGCAAAACTGCTTCCGTTTTCAACGCTTATCAATAAATCTATTTCCGGTAATACAATTGGGTTTGATAATCTTGATCAGCCAAAGCTCAACACACTCACCAACATCAACCAGTATTTAAACAGTGCATACAATAAGTTGCCGGTAAATGCTGAACTTGATTACATCATCATTAACATTGGAACAAACGATACAAAGGCAGTTTTTAAAGACCGACAAAAAGAAGTGCCGGCAAACATGGATGCTCTTTTAAAAAAGATCAACAGTTATTTAAAGGAACATAACAAAAAGCTGCCGAAGATTTGTGTCATCACACCTTCGCCAATGGATGAACAGAAAATTGACAAAATAAAATATGGCGGCGGTGATGCAAGAATTCTGAAGAACAACAAACAGTTTAAGAAAATTGCTGCAGCCAATCATGTTGATTTCCTTGACAGTTATATTTTACTACGTGACGATTTTGCAACAAAAACAACAGATGGAATTCATCTCAACGAAAAAGCACAGTTTCAACTGGCTTCTGTAATTCTTACTTATATCAATGCAAAAAAGTAAACAATGAAATTTCCTGCATACTGTATTTTATTTTTATTGTTGCTCACAAATCTATCTGCTGCGGCACAATCAGCAGGCAGTAAACTGCTGAAACGAACTGTTGCTGATAGCAATATTATTTTACCACCAACCTGGGCATTTGGAATCATGTATGGTGGTTATGCCAATAAAAAAACATAACTATCCCATCGATGCTTACTGGATTGATTCCTGGTTTTGGAGTTATTCAGATAAAGGCGTTGGCCTGCACAAGTTTATTGACTTTACTGCAGATACTGTGGCTTATCCGAGTCGAAAGAAAATGTGGAAGTATATGCAGGACAATAACGTCAAAGGTGGCTTTTGGGTTTGGGATTGCATTCTTGAAACTGGTAATGAAAAAGCATTCAATGACTTTAAAGAAAAAGCATTTTTTTCAAGTACTTATCTCAATACCAATTCATGGCATAATGGAAGTAGGAGTACCGCCATGTTCCAGGATGGGAAAGAACGAAAGGGAACACAGTGCGGCAATATTGATTTTGATAACCCGGCAGCAGTTGATTACTTCAAGCAAAAGATGAAACCATTTTTTGATGAAGGTGCCGACTTTATCAAACTGGATCGTACTTCAAAAATAAGCACCTGCAAAGCCATGTTTGAAATGAGCCAGGAGTTTGGAAAAGAAACCAAAGGCCGGGGCTTTATTTTATCGCATACAGGAGGGCAGGAAACAGAAGAGTACAAACGCTATCCAACCAAATGGACAGATGATACACGCAGCGACTGGACAATTGAAAAACCTTTGATTGTATTTAACTCATGGGTACCACATGTGGCATTAAAAGAAAACATTGCCATGTACACCGATCCCAAAAACAGAACAAGTGAAATACCTTTTCTTACAAATGATCTGGGAGGTTTTGACATGGGCAAAACAAAACAGCCCGATGAAGAATTGTATATCCGCTGGCTGCAGTTTTCGATGTTTAATCCCATTACGGAAGTGTTTTCTCAACCCGAAAATCCCACCGCTAACATGGCATGGGTGTATTCTGAAAAAGCAGACAACATTTTTAGAAATTATGCACACTGGCGTATGCAATTATTTCCATACATCTATAGCTATGCACACCGCAGCCGCATAGAAGGCAAACAGATGATGGGAAAAATCCCGGGGCATTTGTATCAGTACATGTTTGGCGATGAATTACTGGCAGCACCCGTTTATGAAAAAGGAGCAACAAAGCAAAAAGTTTTTTTGCCTTCAGGTAACTGGATCAATTACTGGACTGGTGAACAATTGCAGGGGAATACTGAATATACAGTTGCAGCACCTCTTCATCAAATTCCCTTGTTTGTAAAACAGGGAGCCATTATACCCATGCGTCAATATGCATCATCCATCGAAAAAGGAAATAACAATACGCTGCTCCTGCATGTGTATCCCGGAGCTGATGGTTCTTTTAATTTACTGGAAGATGATGGAACAAGTAATGACTATTTGGATGGTATTTATGCTTCTACGATTCTTGAGCAGTGTAAAGATGTAAATAGAATGCTGCTGACGATACATCCGGTTGAAGGCTTTTACAAAGGAATGCCTTCAACAAGAAAATGGATACTGTATATTCATTGCAAGAAAGCACCGGAAAAAATTAGAATGAATGAGCAGAACCTGAAATTCAGGTATGAACCAACAAAAAAGATTGCTATCGTTGAAACGTATCAACGCTCAGTTAAACAAATTGCTGAAATTGAAGTAAATTTCCCATAAAGGCTTTGCTTAAACTGTAAGTTGATTCTTCTTTTCTGATAATTTATTCAGAAGAAAAAATTGCAGTTCCTGATACATATTTACTAAATTGAAAATTGTAACACAATCATTTTCTAATTAAGTAACAGCATGAGTATGAAACGGATGTTTGCCTGCCTTCTTTTTGTATACAGTATGTTCAGTACTGCTTTTTCACAAACCTATACAGCATCAGCAGAAAATTTGCAACAGCGAAAGGAATTTCAGGATATGAAATTCGGTCTCTTCATTCACTGGGGTGCTTCAAGTGTACTGGGAAATGGAGAATGGGTAATGAACAACCGTAATATTCATGTAAGTGATTATAACCGGCTCATCAATGTATTTAACCCAACAGCGTTTAATGCGCAGCAATGGGTGGCAACGGCTAAGGCTGCGGGAATGAAGTATATCACTTTAATTACCCGTCATCATGATGGGTTCAGCAACTGGGACACCAAACAATCTGACTGGAAAATCACCAACACTCCTTATGGAAAAGATGCAGTAAAGCAACTGGCGGATGAATGTCATAAACAGGGCATCAAATTATTCTTTTATTATTCTTTACTCGATTGGTATCGTTCAGACTATCAGTATGAAACAGGAAGAACAGGAAAAGGAACAGGTCGTACAGAAAAAGTAATTGGGAAAACTATATCCGTTTTATGAAGGCCCAGCTTACAGAACTGCTCACCAATTATGGTGAAATAGGAGGTATTTGGTTTGATGGTCATTGGGATCAGCTGGATAATGATGTTGATAAAAAACAGCAGAGTAAAGTAAACTGGCATTACGATGAAATTTATAAACTCATACACAGCTTACAGCCGAAATGTCTGATAGGTAACAATCATCACTTATCACCAATATCCGGCGAAGATTTTCAGATGTTTGAAAAAGATCTGCCCGGTCATAATACTTCTGGATTTGGCGGTGCTGATATTTCTGCCTTGCCACTTGAAACCTGCGAAACCATGAATAATTCATGGGGCTATAATATTACCGACAGGAGTTACAAATCAGTAAAGCAGTTGATTCATTACATGGTGAATGCGGCAGGACGTAATGCAAATTTTTTATTGAATGTTGGCCCGATGCCATCAGGTGTTATTCAATCAGAGTTTGCTGATACGCTGAAAGCAATAGGTAACTGGATGGCACAATATGGTGAAACAATTTATGGAACAAGAGGAGATATTATTGAGCCGCAGGAATGGGGTGTGCTCACTGCAAAGGATCAAACAGTGTATGTGCATTTGCTGAAACCAACAGGGAAAAACTATATTTTTATTCCAGGTATCACAAAGAAAATTACCGGGGCACAATCATTTTCAGGAAAACAAAAATTGAAATACAAACAACAGCAGGAAGGTGTGTTTGTTTACATGGAAGGGGTAGAGATAAATACCATTGATACGGTCATTGAATTAAAATGGCAGTAAAAAGAAAATACGAACAACCAAAATAAATGACATGAACAGAAAAGAGTTTATAACAAGCACTGGTTTAACCGCAGCATCCTTTGCAGTAATGCCTTCAATGGATTTGTTTGCAGGAAAGGCTGAACAGAAAGTGAAAATTGCCATCATCGGTGTTGGATTGCGTGGACAGAATCATCTTGAATTACTATTAACCAGAGATGATGTTGAGGTTGTTGCCATGTGTGATATAGATGACCGCATGCTCACTTATGCAAAAGAGTATGTAACAAAAAGCGGTAAGAAGATGCCGCAGGCATTTACCGGTGATCCATACGCATGGAAAAAAATGCTTGAGCTGAAGGGTTTGGATGGAGTGATCGTTGCTACACCATGGGAATGGCATAAACCCATGATCATTGGTACACTGGAAGCAGGTGTAAATAGGGATTTTCAGAAGCAAGATGGCGAACTGAACATTCTGTGCGCCGCAATGGTGATCTGTATCCTACACATGGTATCGGGCCAATTGCCAATTATATTAATATCAACCGGGGCAACCGTTTCCTCACATTAAATTCATTCTCTTCCAAAGCAAGAGGATTGCATAACCACATCGTAAAAGGTGGTGGCGAAAATCATCCGAATGCTAAAATAAATTTCAAATTAGGCGATGTTGTTACAACACATATCAATTGTGCCAATGGTGAAACCATTCTGCTTGAGCATGATACTAATCTTCCACGTCCTTATTCGCTGGGTTTCCGTGTGCAGGGTACAGAAGGTTTGTGGATGGATGTAAACAAAGGCATTTATATTGAAGGTAAATCTGCTAAGCCGCATCAATGGGATGAAGCCAAACAATGGCTTGATAAATATGATCATCCATTATGGGTGAGGTGGAGTAAAGAAACCAAAGGTGCAGGTCATGGAGGAATGGACTTTTTTGTGATTCATTCTTTTATTGAATCCATCAAACGAAAAACAGCAACGCCAATGGATGTATATGATGCAGCTGCATGGAGTGCTATTACTCCATTGAGTGAGCAATCAATTGAGCTGGGTAATGAAACAGTTGAGTTTCCTGATTTCACTGGTGGTCAATGGATGTACCGCAAGCCTGTGTTTGCTTTGAATGATGAGTATTAATTTTCGTGTAATGCAAATACCGCAAAGAGTTTTAGCTGCATATGCCTTTACTGATGAATCTGTGAAGGCTGAAATAATTGGCAGCGGCTTAATCAATCATACCTGGAAACTTACTGATAGCGGCAGGGAATATATATTACAGCGGGTAAATCAGCATGTGTTTAAACAACCGGAAGATATTGCTTACAATATTGATCTGGTTGCTTCGCATCTGAAAAAGTATTATCCCAATTATCTTTTCATTTCTCCTGTTGCTGCAATTGATGGAAGAACACTTGTTTATTTAGAAGAAGAAGGATATTTCCGGATGTTTCCATTTGTGAAAGATTCTGTTTCAATTGATACAGTTAAAACCACGAAGCAGGCGTATGAAGCGGCAGCACAGTTTGGACGTTTTACAAAACTGCTCAGTGGTTTACAAAGCAGTCAGCTGCGGATCACTATTCCTTCTTTTCATGATCTTACACTACGTTATCAGCAATTCTTATCAGCAATAGAAACAGGAAATCAGCAACGGGTTAAAGAATCAGATCAGCTGATCAAAAAACTGCTTGGTTATTCAACAATTGCAGAAGAGTATGAGCGCATTAAAACTGATCCTTCCTTTAAGCTGAGAGTTACTCATCATGATACCAAGATCAGCAACGTATTATTTGATGAACACGGAAATGGATTATGTGTGATAGATCTTGACACATTGATGCCGGGTTATTTTTTCAGTGATGTGGGTGATATGATGCGTACCTATCTTTCTCCTGTGAATGAAGAGGAAAGTGATTTCAGTAAAATAGAAGTAAGAACTGATTTTTACAAAGCAATTGCTGAAGGATATTTTACTGAAATGAAAGATGAACTTACAGATGCAGAAAAAAACTCTTTTTTTTATGCCGGGAAGTTTATGATCTATATGCAGGCCATACGCTTTCTAACAGATTATTTAAATGCTGATGTTTATTATGGTGCCAAATATCCGGGGCATAATTTCATCAGGGCAGGTAATCAGGAAGTATTACTTGAAAAATTGATGGAAAAAGAACATCTGCTGATTTGATCAACTTCTCGTTTTTCTGTTATTTTAAATTACCCTTCAGCAATTTTAAAGCCGTCAGAGCACATTACACATTCACTTCTTTCCACTTTCCTTTTTTGAAAAAATACCAGGCTGCAACAGCAATGAATGTTTCTGCAACAGGTATCGCAATGAAAGCTCCTGTTGATTTCCAGTCAAGCCCTTTTGCCAGGAAATAGGCCAATGGAATTTGAAATACCCAGAAGCCGAGAAGATTGATGATGGTTGGTGTTTTTGTATCGCCTGCACCATTCAATGCCTGTGTCATTACCATACCAATGCCATAGAAGATATATGCCGAACCAATGATCTGTAATGCTCTTGCACCGAATTTAATTACTTCTGCATCCTGTGTAAATATGCGGATGATGGGGTTTGCAAAAAACAAGAAGAGCAGCATTACAAAACTCATAAAAATGGCATTATACTTTGCTGTAAGTAACACACTCTGCTCTGCCCGCTGCAATTGTTTCGCACCGAGATTCTGCCCAACCAATGTTGCAGCTGCATTACTTAATCCCCAGGCAGGTAAAATAAAGAACACCACATTGCGTATGGCAATTTGATAACCTGCAGATGCGGTAGTGCCGCCAGTTTCAGCAACCAGCCTGGCCAGTATAATCCAGCTGCCGCTTGCAATAATAAACTGGAATGTTGCCGGCCATGCAATCGTGACAATTGATCTGATCAGTTTCCAATCGAGATGGAAATGTGCTGCCCTCATTTTTATGGCACCATCTCCTTTCAGCAAATGCCAGCATTGATAAGCAACACCGGCGCTTCTGCCAATAACGGTTGCAATAGCTGCTCCCTTTAAACCATAGAAATGAATAAAGATGGGGCAAAGGATAATGTTAAGAATACTGGCCAGCCACAAACTCTTCATGGCCATAGCTGCATCACCTGCACCACGGAAGATTCCATTGATCAGGAACAGTAACATAATAGCAACACTTCCGCCCAGCATAATACGTGTAAACACAGCACCATCTCTTACAACATCTGCATGTGCACCCATCAGCCGTAAAATATCGGAGGCAAAAATGACCCCTATAATGCTGACGATGATTGTTACAATGATTGATATAACTAATGATTGTGCACCTGCATGTGCAGCTGCTTCCGGATTTTTTTCGCCAATCCTTCTGGCAACAACCGCCGTTGCTGCAGTGCTTAAACCAATGGCAACAGAGTAAACAATGGTGATCACCGATTCTGTTAATCCAACAGTTGCAATGGCATTTTGTCCGAGTTTTCCTACAAAAAACATATCTACAACCGCAAACACGCTTTCAAGACTCAGTTCAAGAATCATGGGAATGGCCAGCAGGAAAACAGCTTTGCGGATGCTGCCCTGGGTATAATCCATTTGCTCGCCTTTGAGCGCCTGTTTTAGTGTTTGAATATAATAAGATAGCCTGGTTGGGTTATTGGTATTCGTCGTCATGTAATTTTTTTAAACGTATAAGAAACTGAAATAAAGAGTAAAGCAGCGAATGCTTCACTTGTACCGGGAGGTTTGTCTGTAAGACGACTTAGAGCTTCATATGCCTGAAAATAAGATGCCGCAAAACTAAAGAAATTATTTTTGCTTTGAAAATGTGGTTCATGACGGGCGGAAACTATCAGTGGAAAGCGGTATTTTTAGCCTGTAACATGAATTTAGATTGATTAATGGAAAACAAGTTTGTATTTTTATAATGAATACGAAACACATGAAAAAGATAATCTTCGCCCTTACTCTGATTTCATTGATGACGGCAGGCTATTCACAGGCCCGGATTCCGGTCAATGAACCTAACACAGGCGGTAATACCAATACAAAACCAAACAACCCGCCCCCCACCACCAACCCAACAACCACTACCAGCAGTGAGCTGAAAAAATACAGTGATCCTCAGAGTCGGTTTACCATTGGTTACCCCGGCGACTGGAAATTCGAAGACAAAACAGAGAGTGCTGTGATTAAGATCACCTCACCTTCTGAAGGAAGTGAGGACAAGTTTACTCAAAACGTGAACCTGCAGATAGAAACTTTGGCGAGTGGCACAACCATAGAACAGTATGTAAAGGCAAATATGGATGGAGTAAAGGAAATTGTAAAAGGATACCGGGAAGTTTCTGCCATGTATTTTAACCGAAATGGAGCCAAGGCATACCAGATTGTTTACAAAGGAAAGTATGGAGAAATGACCTATGATATCCAGGTGAAGCAATTATTCTGCATGTCAAATGGTAAAGGTTACGTATTGACTTATGTAAGTAAAGAAGATGAGCGTGATGCATTTGAAACAACAGCAAATAAAATTTTTAATTCGTTTAAGAATTTATAATTTTTAAAATTAACTAAAAAGCCCCGACGTTTCAGTCGGGGCTTTTTAGTTAATACAGTATTGAGAAAATTATTTCCGGCTGTTCATTTTTGCCAGTAAACGCAGAATCTCGAGGTATAACCAAACCAACGTAACCAGTAAGCCAAATGCACCATACCATTCCATATACTTTGGAGCACCCATTTCACTTCCTTTTTCAATCATATCAAAATCAAGAACAAGATTAAGTGCTGCAATAGCAATAACTGCCAGTGAGAAAATTATTCCAAAAGTAGAACCTGTGGTTAAAAAGGCAAACTGAATTCCGAAGAAACCTAAGATCCAGCTAAGTAAATAAAACACAGCAATACTTGCAGTGGCTACAAAAATGATGGACCTTAATTTGTCTGTTACTTTAATAATGCGAAGTGTGTAAAGTAAGTACATACTTGCTGCTACAGCAAAAGTGATGAGAACAGCATGCGTAATAATGCCGGGATATTTTTCCTGGAAAATAAAATTGAAGTAAGCAGAGATTGCACCTACAAATAAACCTTCAAGGATAGCATAAGCAGGAGCAAGATATCCGCTCCATTCTTTTTTGAAAGTGATCACCAGTGCAACAACCAATCCACCCAATGCGCCGCCCAGCATTAATGGCATTGGATTTTTACCTGCATCAAACCATTGCCAGGCAAAAGCTGCACCTGCCATAACCATCAGCATTAAAAAACCAAACTTGTTCATGGTGCCACGAACGGTCATGGTTTCACCTGTTCCGGATGTGAGAGTTTTTTCAAATTGTTTTTCACTGAGGGTAGGGTTACCCGATTGAAATAAAGCCATGTTTTGTTATTTTAATGAATAAAAATAAGATTCTTTCAACTATTTGATTGTGTATTATCCGGCTGATCCTTTTTCTTCAGCACATCTTTTAACATATCTTCTGCTTCATCTTTTAGTTTACCGGCTTTAGCTTTCAGGTCGGCCTTGAGTTTTTCCTTTTCTTCAGGTGATAAACTGTTGTATTTAAAGAAGCCATAACCGGCTGCTGCTCCCAGCAGAAAAGTTGCCACTTGTTTAAGGTTGAACATAATTATTATTTTAGGATGATTCATCAAGTTTCAATCCATATCTAATTTACTGTCAATTCTTCATTTTTTCATTGTTCAGCAATGATTCCTATCAGTGTTTAAACTGCTATTTGGCAGAAAACCGGCTGAAATAAAATTTTCTAAGTGTTGTGAGACTGAAAAGATTGTAAGAATATTTATAAGATTGAATTTTTTCATAGATTGAACCCGCCTAATTTTGCATTGCTATGATAAGAAAACAAGAAGTCTTAAATGACGTAGTGATTAAGTTTGCCGGCGACAGTGGTGATGGGATGCAGCTCACCGGCAGCCAGTTTACAAACAATACAGCTATGATGGGGATCGACCTTGCCACCTTCCCCCGATTTTCCCGCCGAAATCCGTGCACCACAGGGAACTTTAGCAGGTGTTAGCGGTTACCAGTTACGTTTCAGCAGCGACAGTGTGTTTACACCCGGTGATGAATGCGATGTGTTGGTTGCCATGAATGCGGCTGCATTAAAAGCAAACCTCAGCGCCTTAAAGAAAGGCGGAAAGATCATTGCCAATACCGATGGCTTTGATGCAAAGAATCTCCGTCTTGCAAATTATCCTGAAGGAGTAAACCCGCTGGAAAATGAAAGTCTTGGTAATTACGAGGTCATCAAAGTTGATGTAACCAAAATGACCAGGGAAGCATTGGCATCGTTCACTATGGGGATGAAGGAAAAGGACCGTGCAAAGAATATGTTTGTGCTGGGCTTTTTGTACTGGATGTACAGCCGTGATATGGATAATACCCTCCGCTTCATTAAAGAGAAGTTTGGTAAAAAACCCGATATCATGGACAGCAATATCCGTGTACTGCAGGCCGGTTTCAATTATGGTGATACAACTGAAACATTTACCACAACCTATAAAGTTGAAAAAGCAAAAATGGAGCCCGGTGTGTACCGTTCCATCATGGGTAACCAGGCGGTGAGTTATGGTTTGATTGCAGCTTCACAAAAAAGCGGCTTGCAGTTATTCCTCGGATCCTATCCTATTACTCCTGCTTCAGATATTTTACATGATCTCAGCAAGTTCAAAGCATTTGGGGTTAAAACCTTCCAGGCTGAAGATGAAATTGCGGCTATCACTTCATCTATTGGCGCAGCTTATGGCGGTTCGCTGGCTGTAACAACCAGCAGCGGTCCCGGTATTGCATTGAAAGGTGAAGCAATGGGTTTGGCAGTGATGCTCGAAATTCCTTTGCTCATTATTAATATACAGCGTGGTGGTCCTTCAACAGGTTTGCCAACCAAGACTGAACAGAGTGATTTGATGCAGGCTTATTACGGGCGCAATGGAGAATGCCCCATGCCGGTTATTTCAGCCTCAACACCAGCCGATTGTTTTGATGCGGTATACGAAGCTGCAAGAATTTCTGTGCAGCACATGACGCCTGTAATGTTCTTAAGCGACGGTTATATTGCTAACGGTGCCGAACCATGGAAATTTCCGCAGAGTGCTGATCTTCCTGAAATCAAAGTTTCGTTTAAACAGGGACTGGATGAAGGCGAAGAAAAATTACAACCGTACAAGCGTGATGAAAAATTAGTGCGTCCATGGGCAATTCCGGGAACTCCGGGTTTAGAACACCGGATTGGCGGTATTGAAAAACAGGATATTACCGGTAATATCAGTTACGATCCCGATAACCATGAACACATGGTAAAAACAAGACAGGCAAAGGTTGACATGATTGCTGATTATATTCCTTTACAGAAATTAGACAGCGGCCCTGCAAAGGGAAAAGTATTGGTGCTTGGATGGGGAAGTACTTATGGTGCTATCAAGAGTGCCTGTGCTGAATTACAGGCAAATGGCAAATCTGTAGCACATGCACACCTGCGTTATATCCGTCCTTTCCCGAAAAACCTGGGAGAGATATTGAAGAGTTATGATACGGTGCTGATTCCTGAAATCAATAATGGTCAGCTCATCAAAATTATCCGGGATGTTTATTTTGTTGACGCAAAAGGATACAATAAGATCAAAGGCGTACCAATTACAAAAGGTGAGTTGATTGAAGAGTTGACAAAATATTTGTAAGCTGAATTTTTAATAGATAAGAAAGTCCATTAGTATTTTGCTGATGGACTTTTATTTTTCAGAAACCGTTTTCTGACAGTATTTACAAATCTCCTGCAAACCACATTGGTCGCATTTTGGATTTCTTGCCAGGCAGGTATAACGGCCATGAAGTATGCGCCAATGATGTGCTTTATGAATAAGTTCTTCCGGAAAATGTTTGATCAGTCCTTTTTCAACCGCTAAGCGTTTCAAGTGATCATTATTTCTTTCAAAAAAAAGGGATGCAGTAAACAAGGTAAAAAATATCAATTTCTAAACAAATAGTAAAAAGAGAGCTAATCTCTTATAGGAATATATTTATTGAAAAACGATAAATATATTCCTATATTTGATATATGAGAAAACTCCTTGTTCACCCAATTGCCATCCTTATAACCCTAATGTTTTTAGCATATTTTGCGCTGATATTTTTTAGTTTCAGTTCTTCAGTAAGCAATGACGGAGGATACGACAGCTTTGAGTATTCACCTAATGATACTTCATTCGGTGGGTTGTTATACCAACCAGAACTCAATGATTCACTGCCCCATTTTCAATACCAGCATATAAAGGACAGTTTAACCAATTTGAATGAGCAACGTATTCAAAAAAATGAAACTTTTATTTCAAGCTGGCGTACTGGTGACATTGGAGTTGGTAAAATTGATGATCTGTTTTTAAAAGAATCGGACAAGAGTCTTTCATACTATTTAACACTTCGGGAATTTGAATTAGAACGGGACGTGAAATTTTTCATTGAGGGTAATCAATATAAACTTATGTATGTAGCATGGGATACACTTAGTAAAAAAGGAGAGCCTCTAAGAAGACTCGGAACATATAAGAGCCTGACAATACCAATACGTTATTCCGCAAAAGAAAGAGAAATTTATATCCCAATTACTAAAACTCAATATTTTGTTGCGTCAGTTACTATGTCAATCGCAGCTTTTCTTTTACTTGTTTTATCACTTTTTGTAATGTTTGGTTATCCTATTCAATTTCTTGTAAGAATTTCGAAAGGAAAAGCTTTTACTGAAAAAAACATAAATGGATTGAAAGCCATTACTGTTCTTATGTTCGTTTATCTTATATTTTCAATATTATTACCTTTTCTTATCCGCTTTATATTTTCGAAATTCATTCATCCCTTGTTCAAACCTTTAAGTGTTTATCAATTATTATCAGATAAAATAGTTATTCTATTTGTTTTAACGATCGTTTTTGCCATATATCTGGCTTTCAAAAAAGGGTATAAATTACAACAGGAACAGGAGTTAACTGTATAATATGCCCATTGTAGTAAACCTTGATGTGATGCTTGCAAAAAGAAAGATGTCGCTTACAGAATTGAGCGAGCGTGTAAATATTACAATGGCCAATCTCAGCATTTTAAAAACAGGAAAAGCAAAAGCTATCCGTTTTTCTACTTTGGAAGATATTTGCAAAGTTTTAGAATGCCAGCCAGGAGATCTGCTGGAATATATTGATGATACAGCTTATAAAAAATTAATGAGGAGTTGAAGGATTTGCTAACTAAGTATTAAATATACTTACTGCATCTTCATCACCGTAATTACTTTCTGCAAAGAACCATTTTGTAACCGCATGAAATAAGCTCCCGGCGGTAAACCATCATTATAAATATCAATATTGTAAGTGCCTGCAGCATATTCCTGGCTGGTGATTACTTTAATCACCTGTCCAAGTGCATTGATTTGCTGAATCATTGTATGGCCACCTTTGGTTGAGAACTGAATGGTTGCATTGATGGTATAAGGGCTAGGCCACATTTTAAATACCAGGTCATTTGCATTGTTATTAGTGTCATCAATATCATCAGGCACACCACATGGCCCTGTGATCAATGGAAGTGATTGATAGTTTTTCAGTAAGATATCATTCAATGCAGGCTGCTTTACACAGAACCATTGTTCAAGAACAGAGGCATACACACTCCGGTAATCATACTGAAACGGAATATTATTCACCACTTGTATATCAGCCGGTATATCAGGACTGTTACCAAGAATTCCTTTTTTTGCATTCTTGCCAAACATGATCAGTGGTGCAGCAGCTCCATGATCAGTTCCCAAACTTGCATTTGATTTAATTCGTCTTCCAAATTCTGAATAGGTCATACCCATTACACGGTCTTCAAGCTGCATCAACGGAAGATCATTCTGAAAAGCAGCGATGGCTGTTGATAAATTTTTCATCAGCTGTGCATGTGCGCCTGTAGTAGTATCGCTTGCATTTACCTGCCGCTTATGTGTATCAAATCCGCCAATGGTTACAGTGTACACTCTTGTTTTCAATCCACCTTTAATCAGTCTTGCAACAATTTTTAACTGATCGGCCAAATAATTTTCTGTGGGATAAGTTGCCATCGTTGCTGCCTTTCTGTAAGCAGTCCTGATGATGTCGGAGTAAATTTTTGTTTTTTCTGAGATCACCCGTAAGAAACGTAATTCTTTATTTGCTGGAGCAGAAGTAAGCGGATAATCATGAAATGGATTATCGAACGTATATAGTTTTTCAGGATTGGTAATGGAAAGCCCCATGGAATAAATACTTCCCTGCAGATCAAGTGTTGGCACATTACTGATTTGTATGGCTAAGGGATCGGGCATGGAATTATTGGGATAGGCATCGGGATAACCGGGAAATTCAGTTTCAAGATAACGGCCAATCCATCCTGTTTTCACACGGCTTCTTCTGTTGGTTGTTGTATCACCACTCATCCAGATATCTGTTGCATGGAAGTGAGAAAAATTTGGATTGTCGTACCCAACAGATTGTACAACGTTCATCTTTCCGTCATTGTACAAATTCTGCAGATCAGTCATGGCAGGATGAAGACCGGCTTTATCTGTTCCATCAAGCCGCAATACCTTACTCTGCGGTATGGCCACGTTGGTTCTTGCATTATAGTAGTTGGCATATACATCTAAAGGAACAACCATGTTAATGCCATCGTTGCCACCATTGAGCTGAATCAATACCAGCACATGATCGGTATCTGTTGCCTGTTGCAGCAAACCTCCAAGTGCTGTCTGGTCTGCTCCGAAAGCGGTAAAGGAAAATCCATTCAGCAGGCTCGGCATGGTGATGGCAGCTGGAATTGTATTGCGTAAGAAATTTCTTCTGTTCATAGTTAAGGTTTACGTCAAATGAATTAAGGTTCAGCACAGATGATATTCAGGAAGATTCATTAAAAATTTAAACAGTTCCTTTAGAGCAGGATCAATCACTGCAGCATTATTGCTGTTCCATGCGTTGGTCCATACAGTATTATCAGTTGTATTATTTAAAAGAAGTCTTGTTTTTACATAGGTTCTTGAATTGGCCGATAAGGGATAACGAAGGAGCAAAGCCGTTACATCACTCAGCAGCTGATCAGGATCGGAAGGATTGGATGAAAAATTAGCAAAGGCACGAACATCCAGCACATTGTCGTTAATCAGAGCATCTGTATAATCGGCACGTTTCGGCAACGAGTTACTGTTTACCCATAATTCATAATGCATTGGCTGCTGGTGATAGGATGGCCAGCCGGATACATCGGGGGTTTGAAATAACTGCATCTGCATTTCTGCAGCTTTTTCATACAGTGAATAAAACAAAGGATAGCCTGTTGTATAATTTGTATAAGCAGGAAAACTTACATTGAATTCACGCAGGGTGCCAATAATCATATCAAACGGTGTTTTGATATAGCATGCCTGGTTCAACGTATCAAAGAAGTGTTCACTTTTAAATAAAGTTGATAACACCGGTTTAATTTCGTAATTACTGCTCCTGAGAATTGCAGCTAAAGGAGCAATTACATTTGCTTCTGTTGCATCATCAATATCATAATACACAAACCACCTGTACAGTTTCCGCACAATAAATTTTGCTGCTTCAGCATTGTTAAAGATCATGTTCATGAGTGCATCCAGTTCCTGATCGGGATTGGTGCTGCCTGCAATGGTTGTATTGTTATAAAAGGAAGAAAATGTTTTTGACCCCGTATCATGTTCGCCCACACTTAAGTATGAACTTAGCGGATTATCAATGATACGCCAGCCTGTTAAAACTCTTGCTGCAGCAATTACATCATTTTCTGTATAGGAAGTGGTGGCATCAATGCCAATTGTAAACAGCTCCTGTAATTCTCTTGCAAAGTTTTCATCAGGTGCCTGCTTTGAGTTTAAATAACCATTCAAATGCACCAGCATGGCAGGATCAATGGTAACTTCTCTTGCCAGCGTTTTTACATTACCAAGCGCACTGCTGCGTAATAAATTATGATGACGGAATAAAAAAGCAGCGTTACCTATTTCTGATTCCTGTACAGCATAATGATGATGCCAGAATAAAACCATTTTTTCCTGGATACTTCTTCCCTGGCTGATCATTAAACCGGCCCACCATTTTTTTAACTGGCAACTCTTGCCCTGTTGATCGATCCACGGATGACATCTGCACTCGCAAGGTTGGGATCATTCACCCATGTTTGTCCTCTTGCAACACCAAGGTCATCATACAATACACCATCATCATCCTGCAGTAAACCATAATCTCTTAATGGGGGAGATGGAACGGTTGTATTATTCAGCAGTTCATCAACTGCTTCACTTACTGTTCTGGTCAGGAAATAATCAATATCTGTTTTTTTTGCACCAAACATGGTACGCTTCAGCAGATGGGTTACTTCATTAATTGTCCAGCTTCCATTATAAGCAGCAATGCCACTTGCCATTTTACTGCCCTGTAATTTGGCTGGTTTGTTTTTTGTTCTTGCTGCCTGCAGGAATTCTCTTCTGTCCATGATGAAAATTTTATTGATGATTTAGCGGATCAGTACAAATGAGCCTTTTTGCTGTCTTGGTTTATTCTGTATGTCTTTATATTGAATGAAATAAACAAAAGTGCCGGGTGGTTGAAGCACACCTTTATACGTTCCATCCCAGCGATTGTTGATTGATGATGATTGAAAAACAATTTGTCCAAATCGATTGAAAATCTGCATCGAAAAACTTTCCGGAACCTTTCCCAACGGACCGAACCAGTCATTTAGGCGGTCGTTGTTCGGTGTAAATGCATTGGGAGTAAATACAACTGCATCTTCCAGAACAACCAGTGTAAAGTCGTCTGAAACACTGCATCCTAACGGCGATGAATTGGTTGCTGTATAAACAGTTGTTTCGTTTGGATTGGCAATTGGATTGGCACAAGCTGTACAACTTAATGTTGAATGTGCATTCCAGTTGATTGATGCATTCAGTAATGAAGGAAGTGTAATGCTTTGTCCAACAAAAATGGTATCTCTTTTTCAACTGATCAAAAGGGCCTTTGATGATTACGGGTGTGTATGATACAAATACAGAATCATAACCGCATGCATCTCTTAATGTATCAGTAACTGGAATAAAATTCCCCGTACTGCATACCGTTGAATCTTTTGATTCAACAACGGGTTCCTTTAATTTGATGATGCCAAAATCTGCATCACCAAATCCCCACTGAAAATTAAAATCCCCATCATTTGAATCTGAATCACCTGCTAAATAGTATTCATTGAGCAAAGGCTTATTGATGATAAATCGGAGATGATCATTACCGCTTCCACCCCAGTTCTTTTTCCACACAACGTTTCCTTTGCTGTCGAGTTTTACAACCCAGTAATCACCACTTCCATTTGCGCCTGTAATATCTCCGTTTGAAGAATAAGAAATTCCTCCAACAATATAGCTGCTGTCTTTATCAGTTAAAATAACATTTGCATAGTCTGCATCTGTTCCGCCTAAAACTTTCTGCCAGTTGAGTTTTCCGCTCTGATCAATATTTAACACCCAGTAGTCCTGACTTCCTTTTGCACCACTTACATCACCATCTTTTGAAGTGGTGTAACCGGCAAGCGTTAAGGTTCCATCAGCGCCTTTCGTCATAGAGTAAGCAACATCATTTTGTGAGCCACCATATACTTTACTGAAAATTTTATTGCCATTCTGGTCAAGTGCAAGTAACCATACATCATAGTTTTTCTGGCTTGGTGGAATATCTCCATCAGTAGAATTGGCATAGCCACTTGCATATATTTTTCCATTGATGATTTCGATGTCAAGCAGTTCTTCATTCTTTGTACCGCCATAACATTTGCTCCATTGCAGAACACCTGTTGCAGAAATTTTCATTAATACACCATCTGTAAATCCGCCTGTTCCATGATTGCCGGTGATATCAGCGTTATTTGATGAAGAGGATGCAGCAATCAAATAACTTCCATCATTGTTTACCAGAATGTGATTTCCGATATCAAGCCCATTGCCGCCATACCTTTTTTGCCACTGCATATTACCGGAAGCATCCAGTTTAATCAACCAGATATCTTTCGTTCCTCCGTATCCTGCAATTACATCTCCATCCGTTGAATTGGTTTCGCCCAATACGATATATCCGCCATCTGCTGTTTGCTCAATATCTCTTGCACTTTCATAACCAGTACCACCCAATGATTTTTCCCATTGTACAGTACCGCAGGCATTTAGTTTTAATACCCACAGATCCCAGTAATCACGGGGAGAATGTGTTGCAACGGTTCCGTCTTTCGAATCAGTATACCCCGCAATAACAGTTCCTCCATCAGATGTAAACTTGATAGCGTAAGGAATATCAACAGAAGATCCGCCATAACGCTGTAACCATTGTTCAGGCGGAATTTGAGCTGATGCTTTTGCAGTAATAAAAACAAACAGCAGCAGGCTGATAAGATGGGAGGATTTCAGTTTTGGTAGTTGGCTGGTCATAGTAATGGAATGCCAACTGTAAATCAAGGATTGTGCTAAATTTTATAAATGTTAAAAATCTTTCATGTTTTTTCAATGAAAGATTACTAAGGGAAATTTCTATCACAGAAAAAAGAAGGAATTAGCAGAAATAGTTATCCACTTGCACAATAAAAAGGAGAGGGTGTTTAGTTTTTTTCTTTCATGTAGTACCGGCAAATTGATTGCAGTCCGCATTGCTCACATTTTGGATTTCTTGCAAGGCAGGTATAACGCCCGTGAAGAATTAACCAGTGATGAGCTTTATGAATCAGTTCTTCAGGAAAATGTTTGATCAATTCTTTTTCAACCGCTAAAGGAGTTGTGGCAGTTTGTTTTACCAGGCCTAAGCGTTTGCTTACACGAAACACATGTGTATCAACAGCCATGTTAGGTTGTGCATCAACAACAGAGGTAATAACGTTCGCTGTTTTTCTGCCTACGCCCGGTAGTGTAACCAATTCATCAACTGTCAATGGAACTTCGCCACCAAAATCACTCACCAGCTTTTGCGCCATGCCAATTAAATGTTTGGTTTTATTATTGGGATAGGAGATGCTTTTGATGAAAGGAAATAATTCATCAATGGTTGTTTTACTTAATGCTTCAGCTGTTGGAAATTTTTTAAAGATGGCAGGGGTGGTGAGATTGACTCTTTTATCTGTACACTGTGCACTTAGTATAACGGAAACCAGTAGTTGAAAAGGGTTATCATAAATCAATTCCGTCTCCGCATCGGGAGCATGTTCGTTAAAATAATCTATGACGGTTTGGTAACGTTCTTTAATAGTCATTCTTAAAATTGAATGACAGCGAAATTAATGAAAGAACAGGTTGCAGAATTAAAGCTTTTCAACAAGCTCTTTATTGGCGTACTTCAGCACATTCAGAACGGTTTCTGTGCGGGGAGAAAAAGTGAGTTTTGTTAATCGGAAAGCTGCTTTTTTCAGCACCTCAAATTTTTCACGGAGAGTCCAGTTTTCTGCCAGCGCTTTTTCAATTGCTGCTGTCTCTTCGGGGGTTGTTTCGTTGTAGAGATATTGTAACAAGTCTTCCGGTGTATAATTTGTTGTCATAAGCAATCCTGTTTTTTTTCTGTGGTGATTGGTTTTTCAGAGGATGCTTTGTTTAAAAACGCAGAGAGAAGAGTTGTATTGTATAAAATGCCGGAATTTATTCATCAAAGAGGAAAATATCCTCATTATCCTTCTTCATATAGTATTTTTCTCTGGCAATCCGTTCGTAGGCAGAAGGGTCTGATTTACGTTTTTCAAGCTCAGTTTTGGCGGTTTCTATTTTCTTATTGAAATAGGAAGTGTTAGTTTTCAGCTCAGATAATTTTTGATACCTGCTGAATTGGGTAATAATATCATTACGGTCAAAAAATAACATCCACACAGAAAACCCAACTATGGTAAGCAGGTACTTGTTTTTTAAAATTGCGGGGATGTGGTTGAGTAGTTTCATAATTTTTAGTGCATAAAAAAACCGATGACTGAAATAAAAGTACATTTTTTCAGTCATCGGTTCATATTTGCCGGTCAATTATTTTCCGAACTTAATTTTTCCGCCTGGATAAATGGCGTTTTCACCAAGCATTTCTTCAATGCGGATCAGCTGGTTGTATTTCGCCATACGGTCTGTACGTGAAGCAGAACCTGTTTTAATCTGTCCGCAGTTCAACGCTACTGCCAGATCAGCAATTGTGGTATCTTCTGTTTCACCACTTCTGTGGCTCATGATGGTATTGAACCCTGCATTCTGTGCCATTTGTACAGCATTGATGGTTTCAGTAACAGTACCAATCTGGTTTACTTTAATCAAAATGCTGTTGGCAATTTTGTTATCAATACCTCTTTTTAAAATTTTGGTATTGGTTACAAACAGATCATCACCTACCAGCTGACATTTGCTGCTGAGTGCATCTGTTAATTTTTTCCAGCCATCCCAATCTTCTTCTGCCATTCCATCTTCAATTGAAATGATCGGATATTTATTTACCCATTCAACCCAGTAAGCAACCATTTCATCGCTGCTGAGAAGTTTGGAAGGATTGCTCTTGTAGAATTTGTATTTTTTTGTTGCGTCATCAAACATTTCGCTTGATGCAGCATCCATTGCAATAGCTACCTGCTCACCCGGTTTGTAACCTGCGGCAGTAATTGCTTCGAGAACAGTTTCAATTGCTTCTTCGTTGCTCTGAATTTCAGGCGCAAATCCACCTTCATCACCTACGTTTGTGCTGAATCCTTTTTCTTCAATACTGATTTCAGGTTGTGAAATATTTCAACACCCCAGCGTAAACCTTCACTGAAAGTTGGAGCACCGACAGGGATCACCATGAATTCCTGGAAATCAATTTTATTATCAGCATGTGCACCGCCGTTCATGATATTCATCATGGGGATTGGTAATACAGTACTGTTTACACCACCGAGATAACGGAACAAAGGCAAACCGCTTTCTTCAGCAGCAGCTTTTGCAACAGCCATACTTACAGCCAGTGTTGCATTGGCACCGAGATTACTTTTATTTTCTGTACCATCAATTTTAATAAGAAGAGCATCAATATAAGCCTGGCGTGTAACATCAATACCGATCAGCTGATCAGCTATTACATCATTTACATTTGTTACTGCTTTTAAAACACCACGGCCGAGATATTTACTTTTGTCGCCGTCACGAAGTTCAACGGCCTCGTGTATGCCCGTTGATGCACCACTTGGCACAGCTGCACGGCCAAGGATACCATTTTCAGTTATTACGTCTACTTCAACAGTTGGATTACCACGGCTGTCGAGAATTTGTCTTGCATGGATGTCTGCGATAAAACTCATATGTTTTGTTTTTTAATGTTGATGGGAAAATCCGGAAGGGAAGTTTGAAAGATATTGCAGCTGAATTTGTTCTGTGATGCGGTCTGTTCTTACTTTCCGACCCCTTTTTTTCTTTTGTCGCTGCAAAGTAAAGGCTTTCAAACAGAGCAACAAAGTACTCATATCAGGGAATTGGTTATTTTTAGTCAGTAACAAACGCTTGTATGGATACACAAATCATCACTTCTGTTGCCATGGGAATTGCCTTAAGTGCCTGCTGCGGTTTCAGGGTTTTTGTGCCGATGCTGGGTGCAAGTCTTGCCGCTTACCTGCACTGGTATCATTTACCTGCTGATATGGAATGGATGGGTGGCCTCCCTGCATTGATTGGTTTTGGCACTGCAGCCGTACTGGAAATTGCTGCTTATTATATTCCTTTTGTAGATAACCTGCTTGATACAATTGCAACTCCTCTTGCTGTTGCAGCAGGTACGGTACTGGCTGCTTTTTTACCGATTGCTGATTTTAACCCCATGCTGAAATGGATACTGGCCATCATTGCCGGTGGCGGAGCTGCCGGAACGGTACAGGCCGGTACAGGTTTGCTTCGGTTATTCTCCAGCAAAACAACAGCGGGCATAGGTAATGCAGTGGTAGCAACAGGAGAAAATGCAGCGGCTATTGGCGGTACTGCACTGACCTTTGTAATACCCGTCGTTATAGCTGTGCTGATGGTATTGCTGATTGGATGGATTGTGATGAAAGTGTTTGGGAGAATAGTTAAAAAGAAAAACGAAAATAATTGATGAACGCGTGTTATTATTGTTTGACGATGATGTTCATCTTATTGTTATCAGGTAACTGTAATGAAAAATAGGATAAACAAAAAACAGTTATTTCTAAAGATACAATATCGCATAAGGAAGTTTACTGGAAAGATCAAATAAGTGGGAAGACTTACCTGCTACCGGATTCTATAAACAGAAAACCAATCTCCTTTTATCTCAATAATCCAGCTATCGCCCAAATTGCGAAGGATCTTTATAATAACAAATTCCGACCATCTGATAACGATTCAACTACTCTGCTGCTTTCGTATATAAATACAAAAGACAGCATAACAAGACCTTTTTATATATGGTGTCTTGATTTTACGATTAATATATCCGACGGAGCTTTGGGAGAATATCCGGGAGAACCAGCGATACAATATGCAACAAAATTTCCCAAAGAATTTTTTGAATTCATTGATCAGGATAGAACAGGAGAAAGGTATAAAAGATGGGTTGAAATAATTGCTTACAGCGGATTGATTAACTACAATGACGATTATGAAAAAATTAAGATAGATGTTACCGGTAAGTTAGACGCCAATTGTATTTCATGCGACAACAGCTTTAAGAAAAAAAATGAAAAATTTGTCGATGATATTATTGCAGCAATAAAAAAGCTGGATTAAAGGAATTAGTTATTTCCTGTCAAACTCCTGAACACATTTTCCAGACTTTTACTTCCGCTTTGCAATGAAACAATATTGAAATTATTTTCTACTGCCATAGAAAGAATTTGTTTGCGCAGGGTTTCTTCATCCTTGCTTTGCAGTTCCCAGTTATAGTTGTCGATTTTCGTAACAATAGTTGCGGCAGGTAAGTTTTTTAATCTGTCTTCATCCAACGCTTCTTTAAATGTTACATGTACTGAACTTCCGCTGGTTGCCTGTTGCAAATTGCTGAGCTGATCATCGGCTACAATATTCCCTTTATTAATAATGATTACCCGGTCGCAGATGGCTTCTACTTCCTGTAAGATGTGCGATGAAAATAAAACCGTTTTGTTTTTTCCGAGCTGTTTGATTACTTCACGTATTTCGATGATCTGGTTGGGATCAAGCCCGCTGGTGGGTTCATCAAGGATCAATACTTCGGGATCATGAATCAATGCAGCAGCTAATCCAACACGCTGCTTATATCCTTTTGACAACTGGCTGATTTTTTTTATGTGCTTCTGATGTTAAGCCCACCTGCTGAATTACTTCTGCAATCCTGTTTTTTGTGTTTTGTACTTTATGTATTTCAGCTATAAATTCTAAATATTCTTTCACATACATTTCATAATACAGTGCATTGCTCTCAGGTAAATAACCAATCTTCTGTTTTGTGCCGAGTGGATTGTCCTGCACATTTACATCACACACCATGGCATCGCCTGATGTTGGCTGCAGGTAACCGGTGATCATTTTCATGGTGGTACTTTTTCCTGCACCGTTTGGCCCGAGGAAACCTACAATCTCTCCTTTATTTACTTTAAAGGAAATCAGGTTTACTGCTTTCTGTTCACCATAAATTTTTACCAGGTTCTTTACCTCAATGGACATACTGTTGCGTTTGTGTCAAAAATAAAAGAAAAAACGGGGAAGGCAGTAATCATTAATAGATCACCAGTACAGTGCCTTTCTGGTTATAAACTTTGTTGCTGCGTTTATATTGTATCACCCAGGTATACATTCCCGGTGGAGCCTGCTGACCTTTAACTGTTCCGTCCCATCCAGTATGAAGTGAATTGGAAGAAAAGATCATTTGCCCCCACCGGTTGAAAATTTTCATGGAAAATTCATCAACTTTAAAATAAGCTTTTGCCTTCAATACATCATTCAGCCTGTCGTTGTTGGGGGTAAATGCATTGGGTACAAAAATGATGTTTGCACAATCTTCATACAAAACTTTAATATCATCGCCGGCAATGCCGCACCTGTTTTCAACCAAAACAGAATAGGTACCTGCTGTATTTACAGTAATAGCTGAATCAGTAACATTGGTACTCCATAAATAAGTATCAGCAACAGGGCTGGCAGCATTCAGTACAAGCAGTTCGTTATAACAAAGTGTTGTATCAATGCCAAGATTTACAACAGGTGTAACATTTGTTGTAATCCTGAAACTGTCTGTACGTTTACAAACACCATCACTTGTAAGAAGAGAATATACACCTGCATCTGCAACAACCCGTTGAGAAGAAGTGATGCCGTCATTCCATAAATAAGAAATTGCACCCGGCTGATCAGCATCAATAAACAACGTCATTCCATCACAGAGTAAATCATCAAAAGGAATGATCCGCTGCAGCTGATTTGCCTGTACTGCTACATTGATGAATCCAGTGCTGGTGCAGCCACCGTTTGTAACAACATCTAAACTGTATGCCCCGGCATCTGCTAAAGTTGCAGATGGAATCTGTAAGGTATTTGTTGTTGAAGGAAATGTTGTAACTGTATTTTTCCATGAATACTGCAAAGCAGTTGATATTGTGGAGATGCGGAGAGTGTCATTTTCGCAAATAGGTTCATTGGTTTGCAGTATTGGAACAAAGGGGGCATAAACATTTACAGGGATCAGTGAAGAAACGGATCGGCAGTTAGCAGAGTTAATGTTCCCATTTTCTGCAACCAGCAACCGGTATGTACCGCTATTAGCTACCTGTGCATTGGTAATTGAGTAATTTGATGTAATGGCTCCGGGAATATTCACCCATCCATTCATGCCATCATTAAACTGCCATTGATAAGTTGGGGTTGTATAAAAGCCTGGTGCAACATTACCGGCAATGGAAATATTACTGCCGGTGCATGCATCACTGCCGTTCTGGTATGTTCCTGATAGTGCCGGAGCAATAGCAGGGCCGCATAAAGTAAATTCAATATCATCGAGGCAAAGATCATTTCCCAAACCACCAACCTGATTATTAAATATGCGCAGAATTACAGAGCTTTCACCGGGGGGTAAATTGAAATTAAACCCATACTGTGTCCAGGTAAACGCACTGAAGCGTGGAATAGCAGGAGTTAAAAAGCTCGATAATACTGTGCCAGATATTGCACTGCTGATTTCGAAACGAAGTATTGGGTCAAGCGGATTGTTATTTCCCAGTGGAATGAGATTGGCTACCCAGGCAGAAAAATATAGTTTTGAGCCAATACAGAGGTTGTTGACAGTGGTTTCATAGAATTTGCCGGCAGTAAAGTCGGCATTAACCACCATCATATTGCCGTTACCCGAATGATCAGTACCAATATTCCAAACACCAAACTGCCGTTGACCGGTTGCAATATCCGCCGATGTTTTGCGGATGCCATACTCACCATCATCAACAAAGCCAAGGGAATCAAATGCATAAGTTGTTTTGCCGGGCGGTAGTCTGGTTGCAGTTAAGGGCGAACTGCTGCTACCGCCAAAATTTTCAAAAAATAATACATTGCCCGAACACTGAGCTATGCTGTTTTGATGTAAAACAGTCAGAAAAAGGGCAATTAATAAGTTAATGGCAGAGAAATTCTTCATTGGTGTTAGTAAACGGCGATAAAAGTAGTATAAATACCGTAGCAAAAAAGCCCTGGTTTAAAAACGAGGGCTTTAATAAAAAACCAACCATATGAACAGACATCTAACTAACCAATAGGGTATGGTTTGAGTTCTTTCACTTAAAAGACCACTCCTGTTCGTTTTTCGCTGCACGAAATGCTTTTTTTGGCAGAAGGAGAGAAAAACAGCAAGAGCTGAAGAGAAATGAGAATATATCTGTTTCCTCAGTTCAATTCTGTTTTTACATAGACAGTTAATCTTCTTTAATATGAATATGATGTTCTTTGTCTTCATACATGTCATACTCGCCTGTAACTGCATAATAGCCGAATACAAGTAATCCGCCCACAATGATCGGCATCAGGATGAATGCATATATAATGGCAGGAATTTTATCTTCCGGCTTACCACTTTCAAATTTTGGAATAGCCTGCGATACAATGAGGTAATAACCTGCTGCTATGCCAAGCGCTATCCACACAAATCCTAAATATTTTCTTATCTTATTCATATCGTTTCGTTTTAATATTAGTAATTGAACTGCTCTTAATCTTCAATCCTGTTATCTTCTCCATTTATATACAGTACGCCGATCACCAAACTAACGGCTGCAATAATAATAGGATACCACAAACCTTCAAGAAATGGTTTGTCATAAGGTAATGCTGTGCCGGCTTTTGTGGCAACTTCATTGGCCATGGTTGCTTTTGTTGCAAGAAAGGTTGCTATAGCAGGTAACAAACCACCAAAAATACCATTACCAATATGATAAGGAAGCGACATGGAAGTATACCTGATCCTTATCGGAAACATTTCAACAAGAAAAGCTGCAATTGGTCCATATACCATTGTTACAAAAATGACCTGAATGAAAACAAGAAAGATCAATTTCCAAAAGGAGCCCGTATCAAGGATTACTGTTTTGGCTGTAATGATATCTTTAGTGGCATCAGCTTTTGAAGCATCTGCATGAATCATTTGTTTTTGTACTTCTTTTAAAGTGGTGCCATCTTCATATACTTTTAATGTAGTGGTGGTAAGCACACTGTCACCTGTATTTTTTTCATCAGCCATTATTTTAACTTCTGTTGCAGTTTGTGCAGTTATTTCTTTTTTCATCTGTACACTTCCTGCATCATACATGGCTGAATAGATAGGACGGTAGCTGACAATAGCAATCAGCATACCAACCATCATGATCCATTTACGGCCAATTTTATCTGAAAGCCATCCGAATACTACAAAGAAAGGAGTGCCGAACAAAAGCGCCCACATAATGAGTTTACTTGCCTGTGCTACATCAATACTCAGTGTATTTTGAATAAAACTCAATGCATAGAATTGCCCGGTGTACCAAACAACGCCCTGGCCCATAGTTGCACCAAATAAAGCGAGCAATACAAATTTGAAATTCAGTTTATGCCCAAAACTTTCTTTCAGCGGATTGGTAGATGTTTTCCCTTCAGCTTTTGCTTTTGAAAATAAAGGAGATTCTTTCATCCGCATCCGAATGAGAATAGAAATACCAACCATGATGATGGAAATCCAGAACGGAACCCTCCATCCCCAATCGCCAAACGATTGTTCGTCCATTGCACCTTTCACTGCAATGATCACCAGTAAAGAAACAAACAAACCAACAGAAGCTGTTGTTTGTATCCAGGAAGTCCAGAATCCTCTCCGTTCAGCAGGGGAGTGTTCTGCTACATAAGTTGCAGCGCCACCATATTCGCCACCCAATGCAAGCCCCTGCAGTAACCGTAGCAACAATACAAGCAGCGGTGCAAAAAAACCAATCGATTCATAACTGGGGATACAGCCAATTAAAAAAGTTGATAAACCCATTATCACTAACGTTAACAGGAAAGTATATTTTCTTCCGATCAGATCGCCCAGTCGTCCAAAGAAAAGGGCACCAAATGGCCTTACAACAAAGCCTGCAGCAAAAGTTGCAAGCGTTGAAAGCAATGCTACAGTTGGATTTCCGGCAGGGAAAAATTTAGTGGAAATAATTGTGGCCAGGCTTCCGAAAATGTAAAAGTCGTACCATTCAATTAAGGTTCCTACAGAAGAAGCTGCAATAACAGACTTTAGAGAGGTTGGTTTCATCCTGACAAGATAAATACAAATTAAAATATGAGAATAAAAATTATAAAATTTAAATCTCTTTCGCTGAATCATTTTCAAAGGAGTTGTTTCTGTACTTTTATAACTTATAATTTCAGCTATGTCATATCCCTTTCAGATCAAATCATTAGAAGAATACAAATCGACGTATAAAAGAAGTGTTGAAAACCCTGAAGGCTTCTGGGCCGATGTTGCATCTAACTTTCAATGGCGCAAACCCTGGGAAAAAGTATTGGACTGGAATTTTCTTGAACCGCATGTTCGCTGGTTTATGGGCGGTAAGCTGAATATTACTGAAAACTGTATTGACCGTCACCTGGCAACAAGAGGAGAAGATCCTGCGATTATCTGGGAACCAAATAACCCGGAAGAAAGAACAAGAGTTGTTACATATAACAGGTTGCATAAACGTGTTTGCCAGTTTGCGCAGGTGTTAAAAAATAATGGAGTAAAGAAAGGCGATCGTGTTTGTATTTATATGGGAATGGTGCCTGAGCTTGCTTATGCGGTATTGGGTTGTGCAAGAGTTGGTGCCATACACAGTGTAATCTTTGGAGGTTTTTCTGCACAGAGTATTGCCGACAGATTGTATGATGCACAGGCGGAATTTATTGTTACCTGCGATGGTGCTTACCGTGGTAATAAAGATATTCCGCTGAAGAGTGTAATTGATGATGCATTGATCGGTAACAGAACAGTAAAGAAAGTAATTGTTTATACGAGAACAAGAACTCCTGTTTCCATGATTAAAGGAAGAGATGTGTGGTGGGAAGATGAAATGGAACATGCACTGGAACAGGTTGAAAAAAATGGATTGGTTTCTTTTGAAGCGGAAGAAATGGATGCAGAAGATCCCTTGTTCATTTTATATACATCGGGTTCAACAGGCAAACCAAAAGGTGTTGTACATACCATCGGCGGTTACATGGTGTACACCGGTTATTCATTTGTGAATGTATTTCAGTATCAACCTGGTAATATTCATTTCTGTACAGCCGATATAGGATGGATAACAGGGCACAGTTATATTTTATATGGTCCGTTAAGTGTAGGTGCAACCAGTGTTATGTTTGAAGGAATTCCTACATGGCCTGATGCAGGAAGGTTCTGGAACATCGTTGATAAATACAAAGTGAATGTATTATATACAGCACCAACAGCCATCAGAAGTTTAATGGGTTTTGGTCTGGATCCGTTGAAAGGAAAAGATCTTTCTTCCTTAAAAGTATTGGGAACTGTTGGCGAACCGATTAATGAAGAAGCATGGCATTGGTATGATGAACATGTAGGAAAGAAAAATGCCCGATCGTTGACACATGGTGGCAAACAGAAACAGGTGGCGTACTTATTTCCAATTTAGCCGGTGTTACTCCTGCTAAACCAACATATGCAACACTTCCTTTACCGGGTGTGCAACCGATTCTTGTTGATGAAAATGGAAAAGAAGTAGAAGGCAATGGAGTAAGTGGAAATCTCTGTATCAAGTTTCCATGGCCGGGTATGTTACGTACAACCTATGGCGATCATGAACGGTGCAGACTGAATTATTTTGCACCTTATCATAATTTATATTTTACAGGCGATGGTTGTTTGAGAGATGAAGAAGGTAATTACAGAATTACAGGAAGGGTAGATGATGTATTGAATGTAAGCGGTCACCGTATTGGCACAGCAGAAGTGGAGAACGCCATTAACATGCATGCAGGTGTTGTTGAAAGTGCAGTAGTCGGTTATCCGCATGATATTAAAGGACAGGGCATTTATGCGTTTGTGATTTATCAGGGACATCATGGTGATGATGACTTAACCCGTGCTGATATTCTGCAGACAGTTACAAGAATCATTGGACCTATTGCCAAGCCCGATAAAATTCAACTTGTAACAGGCTTGCCCAAAACAAGAAGTGGAAAAATTATGCGGAGAATTTTAAGAAAGATTGCTGAAGGTGAAACAGAAAACCTCGGAGATACATCAACGCTCTTAGATCCTGGTGTTGTGGAAGAAATAAAAAATGGAAAGCTATAAATGAAAAGCCTCCCGATTTATCGGGAGGCTTTTTCTTACACGTGGATCTTGGGTATTGATCTGATGCAAGATTTTAAATATGGTTGAACTATTATTCCAAAGGCATTTTGGCAAACCAAAGTGTTTTTCCGTTTTTATTCTCACCAAGAAATACAATGTTCCCTTTACCAATTGGCAATGATGGATATTTATTGTTCACGAAGTAATCTGTTTTGCCCTGCCCCATTTGTACAAAGTCGCCAATCTTTGCATTTGGCACATCAATCTTTGTTACGTTAGGATACATCAGGAATTTATATTTGCTTTCGCCCAGTTCTTTTTCCTGTCTCCAGCCTTTCATTTCCATAATGGTCCAGTAAACACTTTTGCCATCTGCACTTTCCATGATCAGCTGATTGTTAGGCGACATCTTTGCATCTTTATCATTTTCTTCTCTGCGTACACCATAAGAAGCTCTTAATACTCCATCGCTTCCAAAATGCATCATAATGATGTCTTCATATTCGGTGCCGCTGCTGTTGCCGCCAACAGAACCAAGATTACCAAACTTTACTACATGACCGCCGCCTTTTGATTTGGTATATTTCTGACCGGCTAATAAAATATCGCCATTGCTGATGATTTTGATATCTGCAATTTTGAACTTACGTCCTGTATATTCAGGGTTCTTTTTTTGTGAAGGAGGCGATTGAGATTTTTTATCAAAATCTTCCAGTGTATTGTTACTTACAAAGGCAACTTTTCCTTTTGATATTTTTACAACCTGGAATCCTTTTGCTTTAAATTTTTCAATTTCGGCATCACGCTGATTAGCTGGTGCTGCAAATTTTTCATTGAAGTAATCATCTGTTTTCTCATTGGTTGCACCCATGATCAACACATCATCACCAACAGTTACAAACATATTACCGTTGAAGATGCCTGTTTTTGAAGGAACTTTAATGCGTTCTTTAATGCTGCCATCAGATCCAACTCTTACATACGTATAATTGGTAGCGTCAGGATCAGCTGAGTTTTTGAAACCTTTACCACCCATTGGTGCAAACAGAAGTAATACATCACTGTCTGTATCAGCATCTTCATCCTGGTCATCAGTACTTGCGGCAACAAGTGTTTGAGGGAAATCAAATTTCAGTAAGTTATCTGCAACCTTATTTAATTCACTGTCGAAACGCAACACATGAATTTCGGTTGTCATCTTCAGCATATCGCCCATACCTTTCCCCTTATCTCCGGCAAATATTAAGATGTTACCACTTTCAGGTTGCTCTGCATGACCAACATATTGAAACTTGCCGCCATCCTCGCTTTTAGGTTTTAATTTTTCTCCAAAACTGATCTTGGTATCGTACCCTCCCCAAAACCAATTCCATTTCTTTTTATACACTTTACGTTTCAAAATAAGGGTACCCATCAAATTGGTTTCAACTGTTACAGCATCAAAACTGTATTCTTCACCTTTATCTGCTTTGTAACCTTTGATTTTTTCAAGTGGAACTTCACTTTCTTCCATTGTTTTAAAGTTGAAATCCATATCAAATTTATAGGCCTCAAACTTTGCAAACCTGCCGGTTGCTTTGGTTACGTAAGTAAGTGTGATTTCTTTTTTGCTTCATCAACCTTAGGTTCATACAAATAACCTTTGTTGGCTTTTTTGGAAATTTCATGCGTTGCTTCTTTGCTGAGCTTTTGCGCCTGTGCAAAATGAAGAAGGGTAAGAAAACTAAGAGTAAAGAAAAGTTTCGGTTTCATGTGTTTTGTTTGAAACCAAAGAAACCTTTAAAACAGGTGTTGAACTATACCCAGCGAAGGGTATTTTAATTTTACCGCAGGATGGTAACCTCTGTTCCTACTGGCAGCATATTGTATAATTCTTTGGCGTACTCTCTTTTAGTAGAGATGCAGCCTAATGTCCAGTTATAAAAATAATCCACGAATCGGTCTTCATTACGGCGGGTAGCGTGAATACCAATTCCTCCGCCCGGTTTGGCATTGTATGGAATCAATCCCTGTTGTTTTCTTGCATTGAATTTTTCAATATCGGTTTGGGTGGGATAGTCGAGAAGAAGAAAATAGCCCCATTCAGGGTGAATTTTTTTGGCGATGATTCTAAAGTGACCTTCCGGTGTACGGCGGTCACCTTCCATCATCTTATCGGTCATTTCACTGGTTCCAAACACAACAGGGTAAGTTAGGAGCCACCCGTTTTCATCAAATACTTTCAATTGATAATTACTTTTATCAATCACCACACTGTATAAAGTTGATTTCCTGACATGCAAACTCTGTTGCATCGATTTGTTCCTGTGCAGCAAACTAAAGCCCGAAAGAAAGAGCATGGCTGCCGAGCATAAAACAAGAAAAGCTGGTTGGCGTTTCATTTGACACTTTGTTTTTGGAATATTGGATTAACGGCTAAAAACTATGCCGTATTACCTGCGTTAATTTAATTAACAATCCATTGATGAGGAATAGGTGGATAACTGAATTTTAATGTGTACAAAAAAACCGCTTTGAGTATGAAGCGGTTCAAATGAAGGTTCGTAGTTCTTCTTAGTGAAACACTTTTTGTGCCAGTGTTTTCGCCTCCTCAATCATCTCTTTCAGCGACTCAATTGAAGGCACTCTGCCGCTTAATCCAAACTTTTCATTGGTTTCAACCAGTTTACCATGCAGGTTATCTGCATTGCGTGTGGCAAATTCAATAACTGTATCAACGCCGGCTGCTTCCAGTAATTCAGCAAATTGACCGGCAACACCTTTAATGCGATGCAGATCGGCATGGTTTACCCAGGTAATAATTAAATTTTCAGGAAGACCGGTTATCTCTGCAATAGATGCTCTTCCTTTTTTGTTCCGCCTTTTTCCAGCAGATCAGAAACTGTGCTAATGCCCTGTGCTTCCAGCCTGGCAGCATAGTTGGGCCCGATTCCCTCAATATCAATAATTTTGTACGGCATGGATTTGTAGTTTAGTTAAGAACAAAGTAAGTGAATTATTAAATCACTTGCGGACAGGAAGGAGTTTAATTAACAAAAGAAAACCGCCTCCCAAAAGAGAAGCGGTTTACCAGAGAATACAGCGTTAGCTGTATTACCAGCTGCTGAATCTGATTCCGAAGTTATAAGGTGTTTGTTCCAATCCGTTTTTGTGTAAGTTATTGAGAGCGTAACTGCCGTATAAGTTTACAACGCCTAAGTTTAATTCGCCAATGGCAGACAATTTCCATGGTTCCAGGTTGAAATCATTCTTCACCTTTTCTTTTCCTCTCAGTTCACTTTTCATTTTCTGGCGGGCAGCATATAAATAACCTGCGCTTACACCTGCACTGAAGCCATAAGTTCTTTTTCTTTTTGGTGCAAAGTTGAAGTTCAGCATCACTGGCAGTGTAATATAATCGGCTGCCAGTTTGTTTTTACTGAAAGAGGTAACCTGAGGATCTCTTTCGATAAAATTAATGGGATCGTAACGGTAGCGAATATTTTTTCATAACGGTAATTATTCAATTCAAGCCCCAACCCATATTTCAGGTTCAGCACATGTTCAATGAGATTCACCTTCTGCATAAAGAACCAGATATTTACATTGATTGATTTTCCATTGCGGATGCTCATTAAATCTTTTGTTCCTCCGGGGAAGAAGGCCTGTGCTGCTGCTGAACTGTAATTGGTTTGATCATTTACATTGGAAAAACCAAGATCAAAGATCATCCAGTTGGTGCTGACGTTTGATTTTTTGTACTCTTTGCGTTTTTTAATTTCAACGCTTACATCATCATCATCGTCGTCTTTGTCTTCTTTTGTTTTTTCTTCTTTCTTTTCTTTGCCATCATGTTTTTTAATAATAATCATGTTGCCGACTTTGATGGTATCAGCACTTTGTGGTTTTGTCGTATCCGACTGGGCCATTCCTGCAAAGCACAAAACAAGGCCAAGCAAGGAGAGTAATAATTGCTTCATAATAATTCTTTTAAATATTTTTTATTGAGTGTTTACTGCAAATACAGCAAAGCGTACTTCGGAGGCGTTTGACTGAATCCCGGTATTACGTTCAAACATCCGTTTTGCTTTTTTCACCATGCCTTTTAAACCGCTTCTGCGCTGACGTTCTTCTGTGAAAATGGCATTTTCATTTTCATCATTTATGTCATTGTTATACACGGTGGCTACTGTGTTTGTTACAGGTTGTACGGTTGAAGTTTCTATTTTGTTACTGGGAGTTAAAGAAATTTTTTCAGGAGCAACAGTTACAGGTAAATCAACTTTAGCAGTAGCATTGTTTCCTTCAGTTGTTTGCTGAGTAATTTTTTGAGACTGTGCAGTTGCTGAATTGTTATTTGTTAACCTGATATTTTTTGTCTTATTAACAGTAACAGTGCTGCTGTTGTGATTATCCTGAGGAATGATTGCAACTTCTTCTGCTGGTTCCTGCTCAAGTGTTTTTTTGATAATTCCTTTTACTGAATTTGGATCATCAGTATTTTTCTTCTCTGTTTGAACTGATGGATTTTGTGCAAGCGGTTTGCCATTGTCAGCCGATTTATCAATCATCAGCCACATAGCCGTTCCCAACAATACAATCACTGCTGCAGCGGCGGCCCATCTTCTTGCAGAAGTACCCATATAAAATACTCTTGCAGGCTGGGCTTCTTTATACAATAATGATTTATCAGGAAATACAATTGACTTGTCTGCTTCAAATGTGCTGCGTTTGAGCCATTGAACTTCTTTTTGTAAAAGAGGACTTTCAACAATCGCCTGCTCAACTGCTTTTTGTTCATCGGCTCTTAATTCATTATCGATGTATAAAAGAAGTTGTTCTTCACTGATGGAGCTTTCTTCCTCAACAGGTTTTAATAAAGAAGTAATAAACTTGGCATCTAATTTTTCATCAGCAGTAAATATGCTTTGCTGAATCAGGTTGAATTCTTCCTGCAGATCAGGATTAACGGCCACAAAAGCTTCCACAATTTTCCGCTGACCGGCTGACAATTCATTGTCAACATACAGCAGGAAAAATTCTTCGTAATTATGGCGATTAATATTCATTTTTCTGGATTTAGGGTTACATCACATTTTCAATACTCACTAAATAATTTTTCAATTGTAAACGGGCTCTGTGCAAATAAACCTTCACCTGGCTTTCGTTCAATCCCGTTATTTCTCCAATTTCATCGTAACTGTATCCTTCATAATCTTTCAGTAAAACCAAACTCCTGGCTGTTTCACTTAACCTGGCCAGCGCATCTTCCAGCACTTTTTTCATACTGTGCTGCGGCCTGTCCTGAATTCTTACTTCTTCTTTAAATTCATCTCTCAACGTTACCCGTTTGTGTTTACGGATATGGTCGATCATTTGGTTGTAGGCAATGGTAAAGAGGTAAGATTTGCTCCGCTCATTTTCTACATTGTCTTTATTGATCCAGAGCTTTTCAAAAGCGCTCTGCACCACATCCCGTGAATCTTCTTCATGCCCCAAATTCTTGAGGATGAAGCGGTATACGTTGTCAGCATACCTGGTCACACATTCATTATATTCTCTGGCGGTCATAATTCAGTTAGTGATCAGTAATGATAGGTTCAATCTCCAGTATTACGGACACCGGAGCTAAAAGTTACAAGTTCTTAAAAAAAGTTTAGAGATTCCCTGAAAAGGAGTCGAAAATATAGAAACCTGTTTGCGGAATGGCCTGTGGCTTGGTTTCGCAGGTTTTACTGCATTTGGGGGAAACGATCTTTTTCTTGCTTACAGGTGCGGCATAAAGGATAACCCAGGCTGTAATTGCAACCAGGAATAAAGCGCCGATGGTTAGAAATTGTTTTCTCATAATTCACCTGTTTTAGAGATTAGACGAAGGTAGAATGAAAAATGTTACAGTGCAACCACATAATTATGTGAATTTGTTAAACATGTAACCGATTACGCATTTTTCAACCCGTCAATCCCCCTATTTTTGTCAGCTAAAACTTAGTGTATGAATGAGAAAATGGTACAAAGAGTAGCTGCTGAGCTGGAGGAAATCAAGGCGAACGGGCTGTTTAAAAAAGAAAGAATCATTGAAAGTGCCCAAGGCCCGGAAATCAGGGTAAACGGGAAAAATGTACTCAACTTTTGTGCGAATAACTATCTCGGTCTGTCTTCTCACCCAAAAGTAATTGAGGCGGCTAAGAAATATATTGACCTGCGTGGATATGGCATGAGCAGTGTTCGCTTTATCTGCGGCACACAGGATATACATAAAGAGCTGGAAGCCAAAATTTCTAAATTTCTCGGAACAGAGGATACTATCCTATATGCTGCGGCTTTTGATGCCAATGGGGGTGTATTTGAACCATTGTTTGGCGAAGAAGATGCCATCATCAGCGATGCCTTGAACCATGCAAGCATTATTGACGGAGTGCGTTTGTGCAAGGCTCAGCGTTTCCGGTACGAACATAATAATATGGACGACCTGGAAGCTAAATTGATTGAATCAGCCGGAGCCAGAAGCAGGGTAATTGTAACCGACGGCAGCTTCAGTATGGATGGAACTATTGCCCAGTTGGATAAGATTGTTATGCTTGCCGAAAAATATGATGCTGCAATAATGGTGGATGAATGTCACTCAAGCGGGTTCCTTGGTAAAACCGGAAGAGGTACTCATGAGTATCGTGGAGTGATGGGTAAGATTGATATCATTACCGGTACATTAGGCAAGGCTTTGGGCGGCGCAAGCGGCGGATTTACCAGTGGCCGTAAAGAAGTGATTGAAATGCTCCGCCAACGTTCAAGACCATATTTGTTTTCAAACACATTGGCACCAAGCATAGTGGGAGCTTCCATTGCAGTGATGGATTTATTGAGTGAAACAACTGAACTGAGAGATCAGTTAGAAGTAAACACAAAATATTTCAGAAGCAAGATGACTGCAGCCGGTTTTGATATTAAGCCCGGTGAACATCCTATTGTACCGATTATGTTATATGATGCAGTTGTTGCACAAAACTTTGCTGCAAGGTTGCTGGAAGAAGGGATTTATGTAATTGGATTCTTTTTTCCGGTTGTGGCAAAAGGACAGGCAAGAATAAGGGTGCAGTTAAGTGCGGCTCATGAAAAACAGCACTTGGATAAAGCTATTGCAGCCTTTACAAAAGTTGGGAAAGAATTGGGTGTATTGAAAGTAACTGTGTAAACTGCTCATGTATCGACTTTATTTATTTCCTGGCTATTGACATTCATTCTACTTTACTTTTGTGCAAAATCTTAACTATGCGTTTTATCTCTGTTGTTGCAGTTGCGTTTTTATTCCTGTTTAACTCTTGTTCCATCAACAACTTTACGATTGACAATGACCTGAAGAAATATTTCGATCAGTATAAAGTAACCGGAACATTTGCTTTGCTTGATAACGGGCAGGGGCATTTCACTATTTATGATTCGGCTAATTACAGGAAACGTTTTTTACCTGCATCTACTTTCAAAATTGTTAACTCACTTATTGGACTGGAGACAGGAAAAATATTTGATGAAAAATGCTGATTAAATGGGATGGTGTGGAAAGATGGGTGAAAGACTGGAACCAGGATTTAACCATGGAACAGGCGTTTAAACTTTCTTCTTTACCCTATTTCCAGGAAGTAGCACGGAGAATTGGAAAAGATACCATGCAGCAATGGATCGACAGTTTGCAATATGGCAATAAAAATATCAGTGGACCGGTTGATTCTTTCTGGATCAACAATGCGCTGAAAATTTCACCCGATGAACAGTTGGGATTGGTAAAAAGGTTATACTTTGAACAGTTACCTTTTCAGAAACGCACCCAGCAGGTTGTTCGTAAAGTGATGCTGATGGAAGATAACAGCCTGTACAAACTGAGTTACAAAACAGGCTGGGGCTTTGATGAAAAAGGTGAGAATATTGGCTGGGTAGTTGGATGGATTGAAGAAAACCGCCACCCTTATTTCTTTGTGTTAATGGTTCAAACTCCTGATAAAAATTACCCCATGTTCAAAAACAGGATGGATCTGCTGAAAGCAATTCTGAAGCATTATGAGTTTATGGAGGGGAAGAAATAGTCAATCGCCAATAAGCAATTTTTAATAAGCAATAGATATTTACAGGACGTTCTTGCTTGCCTGTTATATATTGCCAATTGCTTATTGGAAAAACTGGCTTAACTTTTGTTTAAAAGCATCTGTACTCATAATCCATTATCTTGTAATCTGAAACTGTAGCCTTGTTTTCCTTCGCACATATCGAATATCTGTTATTGCTGGTATTACTCATTCCGGCAGTAATTTTCTTTGTGCTCAACCGAAGGTGGAAGAAGAAAACAAAAAAGAAAATCGGTGATGATCAACTGGTAAATATTTTAACCGCCAATCATTCAGCAAAGAAATTCTCAACGAAATTTTATTTGATTCTGGCCGCCATGGCTTTTACTGCTTTAGGGGCTGCCAATCTGCGAAGTGCAGGAAAAGCGGAAGATGTAAACCGCAAAGGAAGGGATATCGTTATTGCAATGGATGTAAGCAAGAGTATGCTGGCTGACGACATTAGACCCAACCGTCTTGAAAAATCAAAACAGTTCGTTAGTAAATTATTAGAGCAGTTGCCCGACGACAGAATTGCATTGATCTGGTTTGCAGGCAAAGCATATCTGCCCATGCCATTAACAGCCGATCAGGGTGCTGCCAACCTGTTTGTACAATCTGCCGCACCCGATGCTGTGCCAACACAGGGAACAGTAATTGGTGAAGCATTGCGACTGGCTGCAGAAAGTTTTCCGCAGCAGGGTAAACGTTATAAAGTTGTGTTGCTGATCACAGATGGGGAAGATCATGATGAATCAGCACTCACCATGGCAAAGCAATTAAAAGACAGGGGCATTTTATTAATTGCAATCGGACTGGGAACTGTTGAAGGAAGTGCAATTACAGAACCCGGAACAACTGAGTACAAGAAAGATAAAGACGGACAAACTGTTATTACAAAGCTCAACGAAACCTTATTGAAACAGATGGCTGTTACCAACGGCGGTTTATATGGTAACATGCAGAACACTGAGGCTTTATTAAAAGAAGTAACAGCGGTAATTGATCAGCTCGAAAAGAAAGGCACTGACGGTGAAGTAAGTAATACCAACTACAATAATTATTTCATCTGGTTTCTTGCACTGGCTTTATTATTGCTCATGATTGAAACATTCATCAGCGAACGGAAAACAACATGAAGATTTTTCTGACGATACTATCTCTTTTCTTTTCAGCAATTGCCTTTGCCCAAAATGGTGAAGTAGTAAAGGGCAACCGTTTTTTTAAAGACGGGAACTACGATAAAGCAGAAGAGTCTTACCTGAAAGCGATCAATAAAAAACCGAACACGATTGCACAGTTCAACCTCGGGAATACTTTATATAAAAAGGAAAAAACAGAAGATGCCATTAAATCATTTGATGAAGCATCAGCCAATGCAACAGAGCCTGAAATGAAAGCAAAGGCTTTGTATAATAAAGGGGTGTTGTATCATAAAGACAATAAACTTAATGATGCCATTACTGCTTATAAAGAAGCTTTGCGTTTAACACCGGATGATGTTGAGATCAGAAAAAACCTTCAACTCGCCTAGAGAGCCAAAAAACAACAGGAGCCTCAGCAGAATAAAAAAGATAAACCGAAGGAACAAAAGCCTAAAGAAGAAAAGAAAGAAAAGGAACAGCCACAACAGCCCAAGCCTCAGAAAAGTAAACTCACCAAAAAGCAGGCTGAACAATACCTCAAAGCCCTTGAACAGAAAGAAAAGCAACTCCAGGAGAAAATGCAGAAAAAAACCGGCGTTCCAAGTCAGCCCGAGAAAGACTGGTAAATAATTTGGAGATTCACCAATTTGAAGATTTGGAAATTAATTTCCTTATTGTAAGCTTATCTCAAACCTTAGAGCAGTTTCTTTGTTAAATTTGCCTGCGGATGAATCAGTGCGTTATGTTGTTCATTTCCAAATTGGCGAATTTTCAAATTTTCAAATCATGTTTCTTTATACTCCTTCCTTAACTGATTATAAAAGACTGCCGACAAAAGAAGTAAAAGTGGGTGACCTGCTGCTCGGAAATTTTAATCCGATCAGGGTTCAAACGATGACCACAACCGATACGATGGATACCATTGCAACAGTTGAACAGAGTATCCGTTGCATAGAAGCAGGTGCTGAACTGGTTCGTATAACAGCGCCGTCAAAAAAAGATGCGGAAAATTTACTCAATATTAAAAACGAATTACGCAAACGTGGCTATAACACACCGTTAGTTGCTGATATTCATTTTACACCTAATGCTGCTGAAGTTGCTGCAAGGATCATTGAAAAAGTGAGAGTAAACCCCGGCAACTACGTTGACAAGAAAAAATTTGAACAGATTGATTATACCGATGCAGAATATGTAGAGGAGATTGAACGTATCCGTGAACGCTTTACTCCGTTGGTGAAAATTTGCAAAGAGTATGGAACAGCGATGCGTATTGGAACTAATCATGGTTCATTAAGTGACAGGATCATGAGCCGTTATGGTGATACAGCTATTGGTATGGTGGAAAGCGCTATGGAATTTCTGCGCATTGCCCGTGCAGAAAGTTATCACAACATTGTATTGAGTATGAAGAGCAGTAACCCGCAGGTAATGGTGCAGGCTTACCGTTTGCTCATCAGTCACATGATGGATGAATTCAATGAAGCCTATCCATTGCACCTTGGAGTTACAGAAGCAGGTGATGGTGAAGACGGAAGGGTGAAAAGTGCAGCAGGTATTGGAACATTGCTTGAAGATGGTATTGGCGATACGGTTCGTGTAAGTTTAACAGAAGATCCTGAATTTGAAATCCCTGTGTGCAGGGATTTAGTGAAAAGATATCTGCCGGGAAAGGAAAAGGTAAAAGTTGAAAGTAAGATCCCTGTTATTGAGCAGCTACCTTATTCCCCATTCGAATATAAACGCAGAGAAACATTTGCAGTATCGAATATTGGTGGAAAGCAGGTTCCTGTTGTAATTGCAGATCTGAGTAAATTAAAAAACATCACGCCCAAAGAATTGGAAAGAGTTGGTTATAAATATGACGAAGCAACTGATAAGTGGACGATAGGTGACATGGCTGCTGATTATATTTTCATTGCTCATCAGAAATTGAATTTTGAATTGCCGGGAACATTGAAAGTGATCGTTTATCCTGAAGCAAGGATTGAATCAAACTCAACCGTTGCCGGTGAAGAAAAATATTTTCCCATTTTCATGGACAGCGGATATGCTGAAGCAGAATCAAAAAGTGAGGTACTGAATTTTGTAATGATCGATTGTTACAATGACGAAACACCACTCAATGATTATACTTACCTGGATGCATTGGCAAATGATCCAACAGTTGTGCTTTGTTTAAGCAGCACTAACCAAAACGCCATGCAGAGTGTACGGAGAATGTTGATTGAGCTGATGAACCGCAACATTAAAAACCCGGTTGTGTTAATGACCGACAGTAATTGGCAAACTGCTGATGAACACCTCATTCACTATTCAACTGAATGCGGGGCGTTGTTACTGGATGGTATGGGTGATGGTCTTTCACTTGGTATGAGCAGCAAAAGTTATGAGCAGCAGGCAGCAAGCAGTGCCAATGCAAGCGGCAGGAATTATTTAAGTAACCTCACACCGGAACAGTTTATCAATAATACGGCCTTTACTATTTTACAGGCAACACGTACAAGAATTTCCAAAACAGAATATATTTCCTGCCCCAGTTGCGGAAGAACATTATTTGATTTGCAGGAAACAACAGCAAAGATCCGTTCTGTTACCAATCATCTCAAAGGAGTAAAAATTGCAATTATGGGATGCATCGTTAATGGCCCCGGTGAAATGGCTGATGCTGATTTTGGTTATGTAGGAAGCGGTCCCGGTAAGATCACTTTATACAGGGGAAAAGAAATTGTAAAACGTAATGTAGACAGTGAAGTGGCGGTGAATGAACTCATCGGTTTATTAAAAGAAAGCGATGCCTGGGTTGAACCGGCATAATATATCTTTACAACACAATCATAAATTATAACCTGCTGTATTTGCACTCTAAAACTAAAACCATGCAAAAACTTTTTTTATCAATTGTCATTGCTCTTTTTTTTCTTTCCTCCTGTAACATGCATGAAGAAATCGATTTAAGTAAAGAAGGAAATGGTCACTACCAAATTAGCATTGATATGAGTCAGGCTTTGGAGATGATGAAGTCAATGGGCGGCTCAGAAAAAATTCCGGATAGTGTTGCCAGTAAGAAAATAGATACGGCCATTGCACTCAATTATATGATTGACTCAAGTGGCGGCGAATTTACTGCTGCAGAAAAAGCATATTTCTACAATGGCAAGATGAATATGAAGGCAGATATGAAAGAAAATAAAATGGATATTGTGCTCAAGTTCCCTGTAAAGAACGCCATGGACCTGAAAAACTTTTTCACTGTATATGATAAAGTAGATTCGCTGAACAAATTAAAAAAGAAAGAAAAAGAAGCTGCCGAAGCAGGTAATCCGAATGCAATGCCTAACGCAATGGACCCGTCGAAAGGAATGATGGATGCAAGCAGTCTTCCTGTTAAACGCTCACCTTATATTATTACGGATACCAGCATTGAGCGCATGGTTCAAACAAGCGCAGAAATGATGGGCGAAATGGGGGAACAGGCACAGGGTGCAGAGATGTTTATGAGCCAGATGACGATCATGACCACTATTAAATTGCCCCGCCCGGTAAAAAGACTGGATGGCAAAAATGTAAAACTGAGTGATGATAAAAAAAGCATCTTTTTCTCTGCTACCATTGCTGAAATGAAAGAGAACCCTGATGTAGGCGGGTTTAAAGTTGTTTTTTGATCATACTTATTTCCCTGATAAAGTAAACAGCAGACTGAAGTAACTCAGCCTGCTGTTTGCTTTTTATTCAATGAGTAACGAAAGCGTTTGAATTATTGACGGACACGTTTGAGTAAAGGTTCAGCACGCATTCCACTAACATCCCTGTAATCCACTAAAACCTTTACACCTGTTCCATTGAAGAGGTAGTGAATACCCGTAACACTTCCTCTTACTGAAATGGTTCCTGTGCCGGTAAATTCAAAAGTTATATCATCCCACATTTTGGGAGGTTCATTGGTTTCCTGTTTTGCAGTAACAGGTAATGACAATGATTGTCTTAATTCTTCTCTTTTACTTCCGCAGCAAGACATAGATTTTTGATTTTGAGTGAACAATTATTTTTTTGATGTGGCTTTATAGAGTACACAGGCTCCGCCACTGATGGCAAGCCAGTAAATAATTCCATTCTTCCAGCTGTCACTCATCCATATTGCAAATGGAATTGCAATCCAGATGCTGAGACAATAGAAACAATCGAGCAGGGAACCGAAGAATCCCTGCCCGAGTTGTTTACGAATACGGAAGATAATATCCCAAGGTCCGTCTTCTTCCGCCAGCAAATGGCATAACCGCCAGGTTGCCAGTACTGATATTCCAAATTGAAAAGAAGCAAATGCCATTCTGTTTATTTACGCTGTATATAAATCGAAGCACTGTTTTGATATGGCCCTTCATGTCCGCTGTTGTAACCATTGGTGCGGCGCATATATGCATTCAACCCAAACGATAATACTGCAAACTCTTCTGTTGCTCTTAACCATCCACCTTCAGTTGCTGAAGGCTGCATCTGCATGGTTACAAAGCCGGATGTAAGAAAATCGCCCAATGTTCCTGTATAACCGGGACAGCCATTGCCATCTGTATTTGAAGCACTGCTGCCACTTGCCAGTGAACTTATTTTTAAACCTGAAATGCTTAGCGGTGTTGTTACATTTACTTCAATATCCTGCGGGCATTTCGACATGGTGAGTGAATATGAATCCATAAATCCCCATGCATCATTTGCTTTAAATTCAAGAGCAAGCGGAGTATTCATTTCAGCTGCTGTCATCTTCACCAGGTTACATGGGAGGCTTTCAAGCGGCGCAGTAAAATGTACATTGCGTAAACCAAATTCAATTGGTCTGTTGTTGATGTACAACGCAACCAGGTCTCTTGCATTGGGAACTAAATTGCCAGCTGCATCATAACCTTCAATTAAAAAGAAAATTCCGCCCGGAGTTCCTGCTTCATAAATAGCAGTATTCAATTTCATGTAACGGTCAAGGTTGGAGAACTCCCAGTCAACTCCATCTAAATATGCTTCGGCCTGGATGTTTTTATATGCAGGTACAACCTGTACTGGTCCGCCATCAACTTTTAATCCTGTGTTGAACGGCCCTGTTACTTCTCCATTATAAAACAGTACATGACGTTTTGAAAATAATGGATGCCTGCACTGTTCATTTACAAATTGCCATCCTGAACCGGATTTGCGATAACGGATGGTATAATGCCTGATTACAGGATCATCTTTTTTTCGTTGTGTGTTGAACATACAACCTTTTACATCAATCACACTTTTCCATGCAGCACAATCAACAGCAAAGCCAGCCTGTGAATTATGAACAGTGATTTTGCCCGTAGCCGCAAGATGATTATTGTAACCGTTTCTGTCTAAGGCAGCAGGTAATACACTGGCTCCTGTATTTTGATTTCCTCCAATAAAAACATTACCCAAACTGCCAACAAGATTTCCATTGAAACAGAAAGAAGATGGGCGAATGATTTCAGCAGGGAAACAAAAATCCAAACGCTGCAGTTGATTTACATTAAAATGCGGGGCACTTTCAAACAAACTGATTGTTGGATGAAAACTGTCGGAGATGTTTACAATGATATCCGGTCTTGATTGAACCACACTGTTTTCACCTGATGGGACATCATTACTGATTTCATTTACCAATGCCAATTCACTGCTGCTGCGATCGTATTCAGCAAAGTTGAGTGTTAGGTTTACTCCCGGATCAGTACTGCAGAAAAGACGGATAGAGTCTTTCAGTTTACCCAACTGAATTTTATCGTATACCAGGCTTTGTTTATCAACAGCATTTGCTGACAAGCTTCTTGATGATACAAGTTGAAAATCGCTCAGCAGGTTTTGAGGGATAGCGTCTTTTGTTTTTTTTGCTTTTGTATCAGTTGTTGCAAAATTGATACGTGTATAAACATTGGCAAGCTTATCCGGTATCTGCACTTCATCTGCAAGATTGATCATAAGTGGTGTAAAGAACGGAGGAGGATCGGGCTGCGGAATAGGTGGTATACGTTCGGGGTATAATTTTTCAATTACTCCTCTCAGCATATCATTATCGAGTGCTTTCAACAGCCCTTTGTATGTATCTATCACCACCCATCTTCTGTAGCATGGATTAATTGTACAATGGCCACTGTAAAGTGTAACGTTACCATACAATAAAAAATCAGTAACCGATGCATAAGATGAACAGGTAAGTACAAGATCATTATAATCTTTGTCGCTGCCCGCATCATTACTTTCAATATCAAACACAAAACTTCCGCCACTGACGGCTGGAAATTTTATTCTTGTGTCTGATTGACGGAAGCCGCTGCCGGGATTATTTTGAATGGCCAGCAGCCATTGGTTACCTGTAACAGTAACCGCAGGAGCTCCAACAACACCGTTATAGGTTCCGTTTCCTGTGGCAGCTCCAATTACAATAAATCGCTGGGGAAAAGCAGCATCTTTCGACTTGACATTAATTGTCCAGTTTCCCTGCATGGAAATAAACATGATGATAAGGTTTAATGATGAGTGATAAAGGTTCGTAAAAAGGTAATAGTAGTAAGAATGTGCTGATAGAAAATCCTGCACTCCGCTTTCGTCATTGCATTAAAGCTGACAAACTAAAGGGAGTGCAGAATTTATATCTTCAACTGCGGTTAATCATCACCTGCAATAACAGGTGGTGGAGGGCAGCAACGGTATTCCTGCGATTTTTCCAGCAGTTCAATTTGTTTACGCAGCAAATCGTTTTCCAGCTGATTTCTTTCTTTTACCCATGGTTCGCAAACGTCACAATCATCGAGGCATCCTTTTACAATGATACCAGGAGTTGGTAAAGAAAAGATTGATTCAAACTCAATATGCTGTTTTGTTTCAGTTGATACTTTGCCTTCTTTGCTGATCAATCCTTTTGATGCAAGTTGTTCATCAACTTCTTTCAAAGCTTTTGCTCTGCTTTCTGTTTCAAGAGGCGTGCCGAAATTCTGATCGGGGATAAAAATTTTGCGGCCAATATTTGGTGTTGATGAAATGGCGGCAAATGAAATATTATCTGCAGCCATTGCAGTAAGATTTGTTGAAGCCGCCGTTCTTTTCAGTAACACTGTTGCAGGAATATCCTGCGGTACAAATGCAACGGGAATGCCTGTTGCTGCTGCCTGCAGAATACCGGCAACAGGAGCGCTTTCATCAAGCACCCTTCTTTCAATTGCAACCAGTTCAAATTTGATGCGTTGTTTTTTATTAAGCCGGTAAAACATAAAAGTGATTGCATGACAGCGGTTGGGATTTTTAAATTCCCTGCTCGATGCTTCAAAATGATCCTGGCTTTCACCTTCAATATGTGTGCGGCTGCTTACTTCTCCAATAGAAACGGAATGTGCTTTTCTTGTTGAACTTACTGCCTGCGCTGCTGCACTTTCCACATGACTTTTCTGCTGATTGAGATAATCAGAAACAGAGTGACTGTTATGATTTCCACTTGCATTTGTACTTGCACTGGCACTGAGTGAAAATGGATTCACGCTTCCTTTTGCATCGCCATGAAAATCCCAATGACTGTCGCTGCTGTTTTCAGAATGACCAGACTGCGAAGCCGATGCATCACCCATATATTTCTGAAAGGCCGTCATATAATATTGCTCTTCCGAAATCTGTTCGCTGCGGTAACTCAGTTTGGTTTCACTGTCGTAGGTAAAACGGCTTCTCCTGTCGGTGGTACTCAGCTTTACTTTTTCACCCGGAAGTAAAGTGGTGCTGTAAACAGGGTCACCTAATACAAAACCAAGTGTGCAGCGTTCTAATTTAAAATGAAGAATTACTTCAACATTTACCCGTCTTCGGTTGCTGCCTAAAACAGAAGTGGGATAAGTTAATACCCGGCTGAACCGGAATACATCACAATGATCATCTTTGATCAGTTCGGGGCAACAGGATATGCCGCCATCTTGTAGGTTGGCCATAAATGGTAAGGTTTAATGATGAACGATACTGTTAAGCAATCAAGGGAGTCAGATAAACACTGGTGTTAAAACGGGAGTTGGGGGCTGTTAGCTAATAGCGAGTATAAAAGTATAATCATTTTTAACCTTTGTCAATACCATTTTCAGGTAATCATAATTTTTTAACCTGCTTGTGACGGTATCGTTAATTTTGAGTCTCAAGAAAATCGTATGCAAACAGACATTCTCGTTATAGGTTCAGGAATTGCAGGGTTAACTTATGCAATTAAAATTGCTGAAGCATGTCCTGATAAAAAAGTACTGGTGGTAACAAAATCAAGTTCAGACGAAACCAATACAAAGTACGCCCAGGGCGGCATTGCGGTGGTTAACGATCTGGATAATGATAGTTTTGCCAAGCATATTGAAGACACAATTATTGCAGGCGACGGATTGTGTAATGAAGAAATTGTAGAGATTGTTGTGAAAGAAGGAACGCTTCGTGTAAACGAAATTATTGAATGGGGTGCAAAATTTGATAAAGATGCAGAAGGGGATTTTTCCTTAGGGAAAGAAGGGGGACATAGTGAAAACCGCATCCTTCATCACAAAGATGTAACAGGTGCAGAGATGGAAAGAGCGTTGATTGAAACCATCCGCAGAAGCAAAAATATTCAGTTTGTGAATCATTATTTTATTGTTGACATCATTACACAGCATCATTTTGGTTTCTTAATTACCAAATCAACACCCGATGTACAATGTTATGGAGTATATGCACTGAATTTACAAACGAACCAGATTGAAATCATTCAATCGAAGATTACGATGCTGGCAACAGGTGGTAATGGTCAGGTGTACCGAACCACAACAAATCCTTCTATTGCAAGTGGTGATGGTGTAGCCATGATGTACCGTGCAAAAGGACGGATTGAAAATATGGAGTTCATTCAGTTTCATCCAACAGCTTTGTACCAGGCCGGACAAAAAGGGCAGGCATTTTTAATTACTGAAGCGGTACGTGGTGATGGTGGTATTCTGCGTAATCATAAAGGCGAAGCATTTATGGAGCGGTACGATGAACGGAAAGATCTTGCTCCCCGTGATATTGTTGCAAGAGCCATTGACAGTGAAATGAAGATCAACGGTACAGAACATGTGTGGCTCGATTGCAAACATATGGATCAGGAAAAATTTATTCATCACTTCCCGAACATTTATGAAAAATGTAAAAGCCTTGGAATTGATGTTGCACAGCATATGATTCCTGTTGCGCCTGCAGCGCATTACAGTTGTGGCGGAATTAAAACAGATGAGTGGGGAAGAACATCGATTAAAAATTTATATGCAGCAGGTGAATGTGCAAGCACGGGTTTGCATGGTGCCAACCGTTTAGCAAGTAATTCATTGCTGGAAGCAATGGTATTTGCACACCGCAGTTTTATGGATGCAGTTGAGAAGATTAAATTAATGAATGTTGAGCAGCCTTCTTTGCCTGAATGGAATGCAAGGGGAACAAGTTATCCGAAAGAGATGATCCTTATTACACAAAGTTTAAAAGAACTGCAGCAGGTTATGAGCGACTATGTAGGTATTGTTCGTAACGATATCCGTTTGCAGAGAGCCATGCGCAGACTGGATTTGTTATGGGAAGAAACAGAAAATCTGTATCGCAGTACAATCATTTCACCGCAGATAATGGAACTGAGAAATATGATCACTGTTGGATATTTAATAACGAAAGGTGCCGGATTCCGTAAAGAAAGCAGGGGGCTTCATTTCAATACCGATTATCCAAATAAGAGTGAGTTGTTACAAAACATTGTATTGTAGTTATTATCTTTATCATGTATGTATTACCTGGTATTCAGAATTTTTTACCTGATTTCACTGCTGCCATTTTTTATTTTATATGGCATTGCAGATTTCTTTTTGTGCTTACCTATTATGTTGTTGGCTATCGTAAAGAAGTTGTGATGACAAACCTTCGATATGCTTTCCCTGAAAAAACGGAAGAAGACTTAAAATCCATTGCAAAGAAATTCTACCGCAACTTTATTGACAACTGGATAGAAACGATCAAACTCATTTCCATCAGCAAGCAATCATTGAACAAACGGATCAGTGGAAACTTTGAAGTATTTCATCAATTGTATAACAGCGGCAAAGCTGTACAGGTAAACCTTGGTCATTTTTTTAACTGGGAAATTATGACCCTGCATACAGGCATCAATCAGCCATATACTTTTCTTACTGTGTATCTGCCGCAGAGCAATAAGATCATGAACCGGTTGATTCTTTATGTACGCAGCCGTTGGGGTAATCCGCAGTTGCCATCAACTGACATGGCAAGGGCTATTATTCCCTGGAGGAAAAAACAATACCTGCTTGCATTGGGATCTGATCAAAGTCCTGCACCTGAAAGCGGATACTGGCTTAATTTTATGAATCGTCCGGCTCCATTTGTAAAAGGTTCAGAAAAATTTGCACGCATACAGGGCGTTCCTGTAGTAATGATGACAACAACAAAACCCAAGCGGGGCCATTATCATTTTGATTATTTTATGCTGGCAGAAGATCCCAAAGCATTACCTGATGGCGAACTGATGAGGCAGTATGTAAGACACCTCGAAGAAAATATCAGGCTGCAGCCTGAGCTTTATTTATGGAGCCACCGCCGCTGGAAACACAACTGGAAAGATGAGTACCATGCTTTGTGGGTTGATGAAGAAGCAATGCCTGCAGCAAAATAAGTTACTTCAATCAAAATTAATTCAGTGCACTTGCTTCTTTCACCACAGGAATCTTCTGTTCTTTAATTTTTTCAAATCCACCAATTACATTGCGGATATTATGAAATCCATGCCGCTTCAGCAATGAAGATGCAATTACACTTCTGTAACCTCCGGCACAATGCACATAGAGATTATCCCTTTCTTCAATATTTGCTATCAATCCAAGATCATTCATTTCATTTAATGGCAGATTCACAGCATCTTTTACATGACCATCTGCAAACTCTGTTTCTTTCCGAACATCTACAACAACTAAGTTATCATCATGCGGATAATCCATCGCCAGTTCATCCGCTTCCACATCAATGATCAGGTCAACTGTTTCACCTGCCTTCTGCCATGCTTCAAAACCACCTTTTAAATAACCCTTTACTTTATCAAAGCCCACTCTTGCCAAACGGATGATGGTTTCTTCTTCTTTGCCTTCATCGCAAACAAGTAAAATATGTTCATCAAATGGTAACAGGCCACCGGCCCATTCGGCAAATCTTCCTTCCAAACCAATACTGATTGAGCCCGGAACAAAGCCCTGTGTGAACAGATTTGCATTCCTTGTATCAAGTATCAGTGTTTTGTCCTGTTCAGCAAGTTCTTTAAATGCATCAACGCTCAATTCGGTTAATCCTGTTTTCAAAACAGCATCTAATGCACCATAACCTTCCTTATTGATTTTTGCGTTGATAGGAAAATAGGCAGGAGGTGCTTCCAACCCATCGGTAACAGCTTTAATAAAATCTTCTTTTGATTGCTGCTGCAAGGCATAATTACTTTGTTTCTGTTTGCCAATTGTACTGGATGTTTCCGGTCCCATACTTTTTCCGCAGGAGCTGCCAGGTCCATGGGCCGGGTAAACAATCACATCATCAGCAAGCGGCATGATCTTCTTTTGCAATGATTCATACATCAGGCCTGCGAGATCAGACACAGATATATCACCACCCTGTGCAAGATCCGGTCTTCCAACATCACCTACAAACAGTGTATCACCTGTAAATACAGCACTGTCTTTACCTTGTTCATCTTTCAGCAAATAGCAGGAGCTTTCAAATGTATGTCCGGGAGTATGCAATACTTCAATAGTAAGGGCACCTATTTTAAATTGTTCGCCATCCTTCGCCACATATACGGGAAAGGTGGTTTCTGTTTCAGGTCCATAAACGATGGGTGCGTTTGATTGCTTGGCAAGATCAAGATGACCACTTACAAAATCGGCATGAAAATGTGTTTCAAAAATATATTTGATGACCGCATTCCGCTCTTTAGCCAGGTTGAGATACACTTCTACATCACGCAATGGGTCGATAATAGCGCATTCTCCATTACTTTCAATATAATAAGCCGCTTCACTCAAACAGTTGGTATATAGTTGCTGTACGTACATGTGCATTGTTTCTTGGATGCAAAAATACGTTTCTGCAGCTAAATTGCTGTTTTGTTGAAGGTTGAAAGGGACACTTAGTGCAGCATATCAGCCACAAACTTGTCAATTTCTGTGAGCCGGTCGTGATTAATGCTGTAATGGATGAACTTTCCCTCCCGGGTAGTTTTTACAATTTGCGTTTTACGCAGGATTGCAAGATGTTGTGATGCAACAGATTGTTCTAACCGGAGTTTGATGTAGATCTCTGTAACAGTCATTTGACCATGTTCATTAATCAGCTGCACAATTTGCTGTCTGAGTTTGTGGTTAATCGACCGTAAGATGAGAGCAGCCTTTTTTACAGCGTGGTAATCAATCTTGAGTTCGGCAGAATCGGTTTCTTTTTTCTTTAAAATGGAAGCCATGTTCAGAGTAAATTTTGGGTTTGGGTAGGTATTATTATTTCAACTCTGATTAGCGGTTAAAAATAAAACAAAAAATTGATATTATATCAGTTGCAGAGGATATACTTTATTTCGCATTTGTATGAAAGTCCTTTCCGTAATCGGGTACGGAATAGGCAAGCGATGTAAAACTGCTGTTATTGAAGCATGTATTTGCCGGATGGATCATGTCTTTAGCATTCCATAACACATCAATGAAGCGGGCATTCGGATGCGGACAGATATTTTTCCATTTATCAGCACCATTGCCAAAAAAGTAAACAGGAGATTTTTGAAGAAGTTCAGAAAATGATTCAGGGTCAAGAATCAAAGCGGTGTTTGCGGTTGTTTCTTTGAGTTCGGATGAGTAAACAGCTGTAAATACTTCCATCCGCCGGGCATCAATCATTGGGCAAAGAAAGAAAGTGGCTGGTTTCTCTGTTAGCTGATTGATCAGTTGCAAAGCTGCTGCACTCATAACTTCAGTTGTAGAAATTGCAATCAATGGTATTTGTAATGCATAACACAATCCTTTGGCTGAAGAAAAACCAACCCGTAAACCTGTATAAGAACCCGGGCCGGAAGTAACCGCTATTGCCTTTACATCGGTCAAGTTGAGTTTGGATTCAAACATGATTTCTTTTATGGCAGGCTGCAAAAAGGATGCATGATCTTTTTGCTGTTGGTTCACTTTTATACAAAGTACTTCTTCATCTCTGACCAGGGCAACAGATGCATGAGTAGTGGATGTATCAATACAAAGAAGCAGTGCCATATCAGTGATTTGCTTTGTAAGAAAGTAAAGATTCTGCCGGTTGATAACGGTTATCCTGTTCAGCAAGTTTTTGCAATAGCTGAATGATCCGTTCTTCCCCAAGTTTATTGCACCATTCAAAAGGACCAAGCGGATAATTCGTGCCTAGTTTCATGGCAGTATTAATTTCACTGATCGTTGAAACATTTTCCTGATTGGCCATGAATGCTTCGTTCACAATCATACTTACTGTTCTTGCACTAACAAAACCGGGTACATCGGCAGTTTCATAAAAAGGAACCTGCCATTGATTGAATAAATCCTGAAACAGTTGCTGCTGTTGAGATGAAAATTCAATACAATTTCTGCTGATGAACAAAGGCCAGTGGTTGAAACGGGCAATGGAAAATTGTTCGGCCTGTAATTCTTTCAATGTATGAACTACTGATCCAATCAACACCGGGATGGAAGTTGATCTATAATGGCTGATCCGTTCTGGATATTCTTCAAATTCAAGATCTATCAAACAATCAAAGCCGGTTAAACCTGCTGCAGGAATTTCTTTTGCAAATACAGATTCTGTGCCTTCAAACGGGATTTTTTTTCCGAATAAGGAGGAAACAGGGTTGCTGCAAATGATGAGAATTTTCATGTGTTCATTTTATTACCTTTTGGCCACATAGTATATCCAAAAAAATTATCATCGCTGTTTGTATAAATTAGCTCCCTGCCTGAATTGACAGAGTCGGGCAGGGAGCTAATTTTTATGGATATTTCATGCCCCGCAAATTTACAGAGCTGAAAACCGAAACAGGATTTTTTTCTTACTTCTAAAAAACTATGTTTGCGGTATCATGGAAAAGAAAATCATTGAAACCGCTCAGGCACCTGCACCTATCGGTCCATATAATCAGGCAGTAGCTGCCGGAGGCTTTGTATTTATCTCCGGGCAAATTTGTATTAAACCGGGAAGCAGTGATCTCAATAATCCGGACATTCAGACAGAAACTCACCAGGTGATGAATAACCTGAAAGCTATTCTTACAGAAGCAGGATTAGATTTCAGCAATATTGTAAAAACAACCATCTTCCTGAGTGATATGAACCTGTTCAGTGATGTGAATGAAATCTATGGCAAGTATTTCAGTGGTGCATTTCCTGCCCGTGAAACAATTGCTGTAAAGGGATTACCCAAAAATGTTAATGTGGAAATCAGCATGATTGCGGCAATGTAAATCAATAAAAAAAGGTTGATCAATTGATCAACCTTTTTTCTTTAGAGTTTTATTTCTTCTTCATGATTATCGAAGAAATGATATTCGGTAAGATGATAAGATGTATTTGCTTTCACCTTGATCTTTTGTTTGTATTTCCAGCTCCATTTCATTCTTCTTGATGGTAATCCTTTTCTCAAATAGGCTTCCATAATCGGATGAACAGAAATGGTGAGGCCATTGTGTTTCTGCATTACCAGGTAACTGAGGTTTTTTTCTATTTCATCTTCCAGTATTAATGCTGATGAAACCTTACCTGTACCATTACAGCTTGGGCAAACTTCCTGTGTGTTGATGTTTACCTCGGGCTTCATTCGCTGCCTTGTAATCTGCATCAACCCGAACTTCGAAATCGGAAGAATAGCATGTTTCGCCCTGTCGGCACGCATGAACTCTTCAACTGCTTCAGCAAGGCGGCGTTTGTTATCGGGCAACTTCATATCAATAAAGTCGCAAACAATAATTCCACCCAGATCTCTTAAACGAAGTTGTCGTGCAATTTCTTCAGCAGCTTCCAGGTTGGTTTGCAGCGCATTCTCTTCCTGGTTGGTACTTACACTTTTGTAACCGCTGTTTACATCAATTACATGAAGTGCTTCTGTATGTTCAACTATCAGATAAGCACCACTTGCAAGATTCACTGTTTTTCCAAAAGATCCTTTCACCTGTTTGGTAACACCAAAACTGTCGAAGATGGGAGATCCATTCTGGTAAAAACTGATGATATCAGCTTTTTCGGGAGATACTTTTTGAATATAAGCCAGTGCATCATTGTAAATGTTTTTATCATTTACAACTATACGGTTGAAATCGGCATTTAATAAATCACGGAGAATGCTGGTAGTTTTATCTGTTTCGCCAAGAATTTTTGCAGGGGGAACAGCATTTTTCAGATTGTGCTGAATCTGCTGCCACATGTTGATGAGGTTGTTGAGATCTTCATGCAATTCAGCGGTATTCTTTCCCTCAGCAGCGGTTCTTACAATTACACCAAAGTTTTTTGTTTTGATGGCTTCCACAATTTTCTGCAAACGCTTTCTTTCATCGCTTGAATGAATTTTGCGGGAAACAGCTACTATATCATTGAAAGGAGTAAGTACAACAAATCGGCCGGGTAATGAAATTTCGCAGCTGAGGCGTGGGCCTTTGGCTGCAATGGGCTCCTTCAAAATCTGCACCAGTACATTGGGTTTGCCATTCAGTACTTCGCTGATCTTTCCTGTTTTGATAATTTCAGCTTCTGTTTGGAACTTACCAAAATCAGGAATGCCTTCACTTTTATCACTTACAGATTGAGCAGTAAATTTTAAGATAGAACGTACATAGGGACTTAAGTCGGTGTAATGCAGGAAGCCGTCTTTTTCAAAACCAACGTCTACAAATGCAGCATTCATACCAGGGACAAGCTTTTTTACTTTACCCAGGTACAAATCACCAACAGTAAAGCTGGCATCATGACTTTCCTGATGCAGCTCTACAAGTTTTTTGTCTTCTAACAATGCAATTTCCACCCCGGTTGGAGCAGAATTAATGATCAGTTCCTTGTTCACTTGTTACGTCTTTAGATAATTGAACCATTCTTACTTCACCTGATCAGGAAGGAATAAACCATATACAGCATGAGTATACAAGCAAGCAGACTGATTTCTGTATTGGCCATAGCGAAGCAGAGTCCCGTTATAGCGGGACTCCGTTCAATTAAGAAGATTATTTATTCTTCTTCTTATGACGGTTCTTTCTAAGACGTTTTTTACGTTTGTGCGTAGCAATTTTATGACGCTTTCTTTTCTTTCCGCAAGGCATATTAAATCAGATTTACGTTCGTTAAAAATCAGGTTTATAATATCTTAATGTGTTCTTCTATCTGCTTCATCATTTCCGGGTTACTGCGAAATTTCTTTTGTGCTTCCAGTTCTTTAACTGTTTGCGCAAACTGCAGGAACCATTTTTTTGCATTTTTCTTATCTCCATTCTGCTCGTAAGCATCTGCCAGCCGTATCATGGCTTCCAGATTTTGCGGTTCAAGTGTCAATACTTTTTCAAAACGTTCAATTGCCTTTGGCCATTGCCCGCTTACAAAAGAACCAACTCCAAGCATATAATGTGCAAATGCATTATTAGGATCTTTTTCTACTGCTTCCCGTATCAACCCAATTCCTTTCATTGGCGGCTCATTGCCGGCAGCTCCAAAGAAATAAGTACTGCCAAGGCCGATTTTGGTGGAATCGTTACCGGAATTCAGTTCTAAAGCCTTTTCAAATAACTCCTTTGCCTCTTTGGCCATCCAAACTTTTAAGGGTTGTTCCTGTACGGTTTGAAGTTCTCCTAAAAACAAATGGGCAGCAAAGGTGAGGTTTTTCTCCGAATTTTCCAACTTAGCAGATTCTGCAAGATATTTTGCGTAGGGAACAAAGGCTCCAATTGAATCCATCCAGAAGGCTGACAGCTTTTTGTAAACCTGGATCTGTTGATTTTTTACGTCGCCTCTTACCACTGAGTTTTCCCATTCTGTTACTTTTTGCAGTTGGGAAGGAGTCAGTCTCTTTTTAGCTAACCCCAGCATGGTTGTAAAGTCAAGCGTCTCTGTTTGAGCTTGTGGAGGGGTTGCCGCCGCAGGTTTATGATCGTGGTTATCTTCTTTCTTTGGAACTGTACGTCCAAAAAAGAATAAAAGAAAAACTGCTGTGATTGCAGCAGTTACATAAATAATTTGTTGCCTGTTCACTTTTCTGGAAAATTGAACTGCAAAGCTAAAGGAAGGCAGCCATTAAATGGCAGAAGTATTGTATTTAACTTCCCTTAAACTGGCTTTTCACTTCCTGTACAAATTCTTTGGCTGGTTTAAAAGCCGGAATATAATGTTCAGGAATGTGAACAGCTGTATTTCGCTTGATATTCCGTCCAATCTTGGCTGCTCTTTTTTTGGTTATGAAGCTTCCAAAACCCCTGATATAAATGTTCTGCCCGGCTGATAAAGAATCTTTTACTTCTTTAAACATGGTTTCAAGCGTAACAAGTACATCAACCTTTGGAATCCCCGTTTTTTCTGAAATTTGATTCACCAGATCTGCTTTTCTCATTCTGAAAAATTTTATGGTTCTGACTATTGTTTGTCTAAGATCATGAAATATTTTTAAAATCCGAAATTATTGGCTAAAATTATTGAAATAACTGGTTGATAATGAATAAACAACGATTCTATCTGCCGGAACTAATCATTTAATTGGCCGCCCCGCTTAAAACCTGTTTTTTTGCTGACTGATTTATGGATCCTGAAAAATACTTTCAACAGCACTTACTTAACTGGCATAAAACCATCAATACCCGCCAACTTCCCTGGAAAGGGGAGAAGGATGTGTACTATATCTGGCTCAGTGAAATTATACTTCAGCAAACGAGAGCAGGGCAGGGGTTGAAATACTATGAACGCTTTGTAAAAAAATATCCCACTATTCAAAAACTGGCCAATGCCCCACTAGAAGAAGTGTATAAATTATGGGAGGGCCTGGGTTATTACAACCGCTGCCGGAACCTGCATGCAACAGCACGGAAAATTGTATTTGATCTGAATGGGAATTTCCCTGATACTTATGAATCAATTCTTGAACTGAAAGGAGTAGGACCATATACCGCAGCTGCTATTTCTTCATTCGGTTTCGGTTTGTCCTATGCAGTTGTTGATGGAAATGTATTTCGTGTGCTGAGCCGTTTTTTTGGGATTGATCAGCCCACTGATTCAACAGCAGGTAAAAAGATATTTCAGCATCTGGCACAGAATTGTTTAAGCACAAAAGAACCTGCTGAATATAACCAGGCCATTATGGATTTTGGCGCTACTGTGTGCAAGCCTGATTTACCTGAGTGCGGCACCTGTGTTATGAAAAAGAAATGTGTTGCTTTTCAGACAAACAGCGTTGCTGATTTCCCCGTAAAAGAAAAACAGGTGAAGCAAAGAAGCAGATGGTTCCTGTTTTATATACTTGAACAGAATGGAAAATTTGCTGTACAGAAAAGAACTGCAAAAGATGTATGGGCCAACTTATATGAATTTCCCAACGCTGAATATCAAACTGAAAAACTGTGGAAACAGGCAGTAAAAAAAGATGTTGCAGGCTGGCTAAGTGAGAAAGGGATCAATCAAACATGTAAAGTTATTTCAGCCACAAAACCTGTAAAACAGCAACTGAGCCATCAAACAATTTATGCAAATGCTGTTTTGATAACAATCAACGGTAAAGGAAAGACGAAGAACAGTTGGGGATGGAAAACGGGGAAGGAGATTGAATATTTGCCATTCTCTAAAATTCTGAATGATTTTCTGAAGGCAAAGGTTCTTGAATTATTTGGATAGAATGATGCAACAGTTAAGCAAAAAACGTAATTTAGAAGGAAAGATGGCTAAGAGTTTGTGTTATTAAACTCATTCAGAAATTAAATTTATTTGTATGAGAGGAGTTAACCGTGTAATGCTGATTGGAAATCTCGGAAAAGATCCGGATGTACAGGTACTGGAAGGAAATATTGCTGTAGCAAAATTTCCACTTGCAACAACAGAAACATTTAAGGACCGTACAGGAAAATTAGTGAGTCAAACCGAATGGCATACAGTGGTGTTGTGGCGGGGTTTGGCCGAACTTGCTCAGAAATATCTGCACAAATGCAGCCTTGTTTACATTGAGGGTAGACTGAAAACCAGGAGCTGGGAAGATAAAGAAGGCGCAAAAAAATATGCAACTGAAGTGGTAGGTGATAACCTGATTATGCTTGATAAAAGGACTGATGGAACAAGCCGTCACGAAGGCCCTGAGCAAATTGGAGGATATCATGGCGAAGATCTTCCGCCAATTGGTGAACCCAGCGAAGATTTACCTTTTTAAGAAATACCCCTGCTATCCCTATTTTTGCGGGTGTAGTCAGCAATTGTTCATTAAATCCCAATGTTTTGGATTACCAACCGATCTACAGTTTATTTTTACTTTCACTGAAACCCTATTTACTGGCAATTAACAGTCAGGGGCTTACCTTAATGGTAATCCTGTTTCTTGTTTTCCTATTTCTTTCTTTTGTGGTAAGTGGCGCAGAGGTTGCTTTCTTTTATCTGAAGTATAAAGATCTTAACATGATCAAAACAAGACAGGAATCATCAGCGAAAAGAATTGTTAACCTGCTGGAAGAACCCAAAGTATTGCTGGCGAGTTTACTGGCTGCCAATATTATTTTCAATCTCTGTATTATTTTTCTCACAAATTTTTTAATTGATGAAGCACTTGCGCTTCAGCATAAACTATTCTGGGTAGAGCTTTTGTTAAAAGCTGCTGCCATAACTTCTCTGATCATTTTGTTTTGTGAAATACTGCCCAAAATATGGGTATCACAAAACAATGTATTCTTTGCTTATTTCGCCAGCTGGTGGGTGGAAACAATTGTGTATCCCATTTTTAAATCAACCGGCAGTTGGCTTGCAGGCTACAGCGACAGTATTGAAAAACGGTTAACTAAATATCAAACAGCATCGTTTAAAAATGACGAACTGGATTATGCCATTGACCTGATGAGTGAAGAAGAAGCAACCGATGAAGAAAAACAGATCCTAAAAGGCATACAGAATTTCAGCAGCATCACTGTTAAACAGATCATGCGTTCAAGATTAGATGTAAGTGGTATTGAATACAGCTCTTCTTTTACAGATGTGGTAAACCGTATACAGGAATTGCATTACAGCCGTTTACCTGTATATAAAAATAATATGGATGAAGTGGTTGGTATACTGCAAACAAAAGATTTGCTGCAGCATATCAATGATGCTGACGGGTTTCACTGGCAGCAACTGATGCGAACACCATTTTTTGTGCCGGAACAAAAACTGATTGATGATCTGCTGAAAGAGTTTCAGCAAAAGCGGATTCACTTTGCAGTGGTAGTTGATGAATTTGGCGGAACAAGCGGTATTGTTACGATGGAAGATGTATTAGAGGAAATCATTGGTGAAATAAAAGATGAGTTTGATGATGAAGAAATCATCAATAAAAAGATTGATGACCGCAATTACATCTTTGAAGGAAAAACAATGATCAATGATGTTTGCCGTACAATGAACCTTCCTTCTGATACATTTGACGGCGTAAGAGGTGAGAGTGAATCACTGGCTGGATTAATACTGGAATTGGCTGAACGTTTGCCAAGAGTTGCTGATGTAATTGAAACAGGCGATTTCCAGTTTATGATACAGGAAGTAAGCCGCAACCGTATTGAAAAAGTAAAAGTGACTATTAAACCCGGAATTGAATAAGATGAAACCATACCAGCTTCGTATTTCTTATTTCTTACTTCTCTTTGTTTTTATTGTATCCTGCAACTCTGATCCGAGGCCCAGACCAAAGGGTTATTTTCAAATTGATTTTCCGGAGAAAAAATATGTGCTGTTTGATCAGCCCGGCTATCCATATACATTTGAATATCCTGCTTATGGGAAAGTGATTAAAGACAGTACTTTCTTTGATGATCAACCTGAAAATCCATACTGGGTGAATCTTGATTTCCCAAGTTTGGGTGGAAGAATGTATCTCAGTTATAAAACAGTCGGCGGAAAAAAAGTATTCAGCAAATTAGTGGAAGATGCATTTAAGATGACGAGTAAGCATAGCCTGAAAGCAACATCCATTGATGAAATACCTGTAGAAGGCGGGTCCGGTATAAAGGGATTTGTTTTTGATGTGGGCGGCAATGCAGCTACCGGCAAACAGTTTTTTGTAAGCGACAGTACCAGGCATTTTTAAGAGGCGCTTTGTATTTTGATGCAACTCCCAATTACGATTCTATCAGACCTGTTGAACAGTTTTTGTATAAAGACATGCAGCATTTGATACAGACGCTGAAGTGGAGAAATTAAAAATAATTGCCGGAAAGACTTTGAAAAAATAGAGTATTTATCCTTGCCGTCTTCCCGGCAAGAAATATTAGTCTTTCTTCTTTTCAATCAATATCTCTTCCTTCGGTGCAGCTCTTGAAAACATTTTCATGTTTACTTTTTTCCGGAGTGTTTTCTTTTCTGTTGGAGCTTTAGCTATTTCTGTTTCCGGCTTCACAGTTTCATTTTTCAATTCAACCGAAGCAGGAATGATTTCTTCTTTCAGCTCAGCAGAAGCATAGCTTGCTGTTTTTTTCTTTTTCAGTTTTTTTGATTGTACAGGTTTTTCAGCAACGGCCACTTTGTTTTCAGGTGCAGGAGGACTAAAAGATTCAAGCTTTCCTCTTGAATAATCTTCTTCTTTAATGTCGCTCAGTTTTACATCTTTCTCCTTTGCTGCGGGAGCTTCTTTGTAGAGATCTTTAAACTCTTTTTTATTTTTTGTTTTTACATAATCAGTTACTCCGTAAACTGATGCAGCTGTTAAGAGCAGGCCGCCTGCCATGAGATACAATTTCATTTGTGTAAGATTTAAATGGTGAAGGAATTGAGATAACGTTTACTTTGTTTATAAATAAAATATTCTGCTGCGAGCATATTGCCCAGCACACTGATCCAGAGCGAGATTTCATAGTTTTCAAGGTGTCCCCAATCCAGGACAAAAAATACCAGGTGATAAATGCGGAATGTAACTGCTGTCATGGCCATAGAATATGAACGGATCATCCAGATTTTATGTGCTACTACATTTTTTTCTTTGATCGTTTTCAATCCCCACCAGGTAGTAATGAACCAATAAATTGCCATGAACAGGAATAAACCTCTTTCCCAAAAACTTCCCTTGGCAAAAAAACTCATATACAAACCGGTTGGAGCGCCAATCAGTAACACCACAAACACATAGATTTTTCCACTCCACACATGAATCTTTCTCCGCTTTTTTATAATGGCAGTGGAGAATTGTAAAAGGGCTGAACTGATACAGAACATACCTGCACCAATATGCAGGTAGAAACACCAGTAATAAATGGGTTTGGCAAACAAAAAAGCTCTTTCTTCTATGAACGAAAAGGTTTGACTGAAGGAATAATAGGGGATTGTATTTCGAACAAGTAATAGACTGAAGAATACAACGGGAATCCAGAAAAGCAGTCTGAAGATGAAGCGGCTTGCCTGCTGAAACGTCAGCATACGTGAATTAGCCATGATGGTTGGTTTGAACCTTTGGGATGAGGCAATCTTTTCTTTTCCATAAGTTCCGGCTGTTAATAGTTTGCTAAAGGAAATTGCATTTGCTGCGGGCATCCTTCCTACCTTCGCAAAAATTGAAACTGTGATTGTAATTGACAATATTTATGTGAGTGATGAGGTGGTGGAAGAGCAGTTTGTTTGCGATCTGGACAAATGCAAAGGGGGCTGTTGTATTGACGGTGATGCAGGTGCTCCGCTTACAAATGAAGAACTGAAAGAAGTGAACATAGCTTTTGAACAGGTAAAACATTTGCTGACCAGGGAAGGCTTAAGAACTATTGAAGAGGGTGGAAAATATGTTTACGACCGTGAATTCGGTTGGGTTACGCCAACCATCAGTAATGGAATGTGTGCCTATGGATTGGTTGATGAAAAAGGAATTGTGAAGTGCTCGTTTGAAGAAGTTTATAATGAAGGCAAAACAACCTGGAAGAAGCCAGTCTCCTGTCACCTGTACCCCATCAAGATCAGCAAGAGCAAGAACACAGAACAGGAGTATGTGAATTATGAACCTAGGGACCCAATGTGTAATCCGGGTTGTTCATTGGGACAAAAATTAAAAGTACCCACCTATGTATTTTTAAAAGAAGCGATCATCAGGAAGTATGGGGAGGATTTTTATGAAGTGCTTTCGCAAATCGCTGATCAATATTACGCATCGAAAAAATTAAACAAGTAATTTTAAAGCATGAGTCAATCTGCTGATAAATTTGTCGCCAAGAGTACGATCAAGTCGCAAGACCTTGAACACAGGCGCACAATCAATTTCAATATAGGCAAGTACAATTCAAAAGTACCGGAAGGGAAATTACAGTTCACACAACTGCTTACTGCACGTGAACGTGCAAAAAATGTAAAGTGGCGGGCACTGGAAACACTCGATCAGCACCTGGAAGAATTTGAACTGCAGTTCACACGCCGTGGTGGTAAAGTGATCTGGGCTGAGAATGCAAAACAGGCATGTGATGAAATTCTGAAAATATGTGAACCAAAAAATTGCAGAACAGTAGTGAAGAGCAAGAGCATGGTTACAGAAGAAATTCATCTGAATCATTTTTTAACCGAACATAAGATTGAAAGTGTTGAAACAGATCTGGGCGAATATATTCAGCAGTTGGATGAAGAACCGCCTTATCATATTGTTACACCGGCCATGCATAAAAGCAAGGAAGATGTAGCAAGGTTGTTCGCCAATAAATTAGGAACCGATCCCAAGGCAACACCTGAACAGCTCACATTAGTTGCAAGAAATATCCTCCGTGAAAAATATGTACAGGCCGAGGTGGGCGTAACCGGCGCTAATTTTATTTTAGCTGATGTTGGCGGTATTGCTGTTACAGAAAATGAAGGCAATGCAAGATTAAGTTGTGCATTTCCCAAAACACATATCGTTGTTGTTGGCATTGAAAAAATGCTGCCAAGTGTTACTGACCTGGGTTTGTTCTGGCCACTGCTTTCCACATTTGGTACTGGTCAGTTGGTAACAGTGTACAATAGCATTGTACTTGGTCCAAAGCAACCGGGTGAAGCAGATGGTCCGGAAGAAATGATTGTCATTCTCCTGGATAATGGAAGAACAAACGTGTTGAAGAATCCTGCAATGAGAGAGAGTTTGTATTGTATCCGTTGTGGCGCCTGTTTAAATGCATGTCCTGTTTATAAAAATGTCGGTGGTCACAGTTATGGTGCAACTTACAGCGGACCGATTGGCAAAGTGCTTACTCCGCAAATGAGTGGCATGGAGGAGTACAAGCATTTAAGTTATGCATCTTCGTTGTGTGGCAATTGTACACAGGTTTGCCCGATACGGATCAACCTGCATGAACTTTTACTGGAGAACAGGCATGAAGCTGTGGAGCAGGGCTTTTCTTCTTTTGGTGAACGCATGGCATGGAAAGTATGGAAGACGGCAATGCTGAACCGCAAGATGATGAATATGGGAAACCGCAAGATGAAGAACTGGATGATCAACAGTTTTGTAAAAGACTGGACGAGATATCGTGGCCCGATGGATTTTCCTGAAAAAACATTCAACCAGCTTTGGCGTGACAGGAAAGGGAAGTAACTTGAAGCATGCTTGTTTACACGCCGCATATCACTCCACGAATTGAATACATTCTGCAATACTTCAATGAGCGATTATTCATTGATGCTGAATTGACAGATGATATTGAAACCTATCGTTTATACAAAGGAGCCAAACTGAATTATTCTGCGGAGCGGATTAATGCTGTTGATTTTTATATCCAGCCAACAGGATTATTGCAGCAACATGATCTGCGCAAACAATATATTGAATGTTTTGACTGGAAAGAAGTGAAAGCTTTTTTCAAAACAGAAGATGATCTTGGTTTCGATGTATTCTCTGCTGTTTTTTATCTTATTACCCGATACGAAGAATATCTTGAACATGAACCTGATGAATACGGACGGTATGCACACTGGAATTCATTGGCATGGAAAGAAGGTTTCTTAAATATGCCGTTGATTGATATCTGGATCTTGAAATTTAAACAGGAACTTGAATCTAAGTTCACCAATCTCAAACTTCAGGACTCACAATTCACCTTTCTTCCTACTTACGATATTGATATTGCATGGAGCTACAAGAACAAAGGTTTTGTCAGGAGCGTTGCTGCATCATTAAACAGACCATCATCTATTGTAAAGCGGATAAAAGTGATTGCCGGAAAAGAAAAAGATCCATACGATTCTTATGACTGGCTGAAACAATTGCATGAAGAGAATAATCTGCAGCCCATCTACTTTTTCTTAGTTGCAGCGGAGAACAGCGAGTATGATAAAAATATTTCTCCAAAGAAGAAAGCATTGCAGCAGTTGATTCAGTCGACAGCAAAACAGGCAATCATTGCTTTGCACCCTTCAACACAGAGTAACACCAACAAAGAATTACTATCGAAGGAAAAAAATATATTGCAGCAGATAAGCGGTAAAAAGATCACAGCTACACGTCATCATTATATTTTATTTCATCTGCCGCATTCATACCGTGAATTGATTGCTGCCGGATTTACTGATGATCACAGTATGGGCTATGGAACAGTAAATGGATTCCGTGCCTCCACTTCGAGTTCTTTTTTATGGTACGACCTGGAGAAAGAAGAAACAACCTCACTCCGTATTCATCCCTATGCTTATATGGAAGCCAATTCTTTTTATGAATTACATCAATCGCCTGCAGAAGCATTGGAAGAAATGAAGCAACTGGCTGAAGAAGTGAAAAAAGTGAACGGCAGATTTATTTCCATCTTTCATAACCATATGCTGGGTACAGATGAACTGTTTAAAGGCTGGAGAGAAATGTATGAAGAGTTTGTCATGCCGACGAAGGAGACATCTGCCGGGTTGGGAAATGAAGATCAGCAGATTCCTCGTTCCCCGGAATGACAGCTATTAATTGAACATTGCCAAAGTTTTTATGGGCGATGCTCATTCTTCGATCCTTCCAGCATCTGCATTAATTCTTTCATTTCCGGGTCACTTAAGTAACGCCATTTGCCAACAGCAATATTTCCCAGTTGTATGTTCATGATTCGTACACGACGTAAACTCACAACATCATAACCAAAGGCTTCACACATTCTTCTGATCTGTCTGTTCAATCCCTGCTTCAGAGTGATAGAGAAACTTTTTCCACTCAAGGTTCGAACTTTGCAGGGCAGTGTTGTTGTATCCATGATATGAACACCCTTGCTCATCTTCGCAGCAAAATCAGGAGTTAGTTTTTTATTGACAGTCACGAGGTATTCTTTTTCATGTTCATTACCTGCACGGAGAATTTTATTAACGATATCACCATTGTTGGTCAAAAAGATCAAACCTTCTGAATCTTTATCCAATCGCCCAATCGGGAAGATGCGTTTTGGATGATTGATAAATCGGATGATATTGGTGCGGTCTTTTTCATCTGTTGTTGAAGTTATATTCAGCGGCTTGTTAAAGGCAATGATAAATTGATCCTGCTTTGCAGTTGATTTTACTTTCAGCAGTTCATCATCAATATGAATTTTGTCTGATGCAGAAACTCTTGCAGCTGCTTTTGCTTTTTTTCCATTGATGGCAACACGTCCCTGTTCAATAAGCCTGTCGGCTTCCCTGCGTGAACAATAACCTGTTGCGCTGATGTATTTATTAAGACTGATTTTTTCTTCCGGCATATGTAAATGTAAAACGGATTAGTTATCCAGCACAACTCTTTGTTCATCGGGTGTTTTCTTGAATGCTCTGTTTACCAGATAAACGCCCAGTAAAGTAACAAGTCCACCAATGGTCAGTGTCAGCGTCAGCTTTTTCTCCAAAGATGAAAGCACCTAACAAGACAGCTACAACCGGGTTGATGTATGCATAGATGCTGGCCTGTTCAGTTGGAAGGTTTTGCAATGCATACAGGTAACAGACAAATGCAATGATAGAACCAAAGACAACGAGATAGCCAAGCGATAACCATCCTGCTGTTGGTATTTCAGTAAAGGGCAGAAAGTTTTTATCAAAACTTGAAACAGTTAGCAGTGAAACACCTGCAATCAGCATTTGAAATCCCAACCCAAAGTAGGGATTGAATTGAGCTGCATGTTTCTTGGTATAAAGAGAACCGAATGCCCATGTCCATGTAGCAACTAAAGAAAGTATAATGCCAAAACGAAAATCAGGTTTAAAAAAATCCTGCAGATGATCATAAAAAATAACACAAACACCTGCAAAGCCAAGCATTAAACCGAGAATAGCCATAGCAGGCAATTTGTCTTTCGATGAAAACAAACTGATGATCACAATCCATAATGGAAAAATAGCTCCCATGATTGCACCAAGGCCCGATGAAATATATTTCAAACCCCATGTACTGAGTCCATTGCTGAAAATAAAATTCAACAGTGCTAATACAAGAAGAGGAACAAGGTCTTTCATTTTCGGCCAGCTGCTTCCTTTAATCAAAAAGAAGATCATATAACAGGTGCCGCCAAGCAATTGCCGCATACCCGCCAATTGTAAGGGGGGGATATGTTTCACTCCTTCTTTTGATGCCAGCCAGGTAGTTCCCCATAAAATACAAACAACAGCTAACGCAAAAATTGCTTTTGATCTTTTTCCTTTTTTTCGAATGGTCAAAGGATTAAAGACCGATAAACTTTTGATTGTATCAGCAGAAGATGAAAAGGTTTTATTGAAATAGCGTTTTGACATTGGCCTCATCCTCCATCTCCTTCTCCAAAAGAGAAGGAGCGGTGCTTTAGAATATTTTTAAACGATTGTTCTTCCACATTATCTGTAATTCTTTATTCAACTTTTAATTCCGCAATTAATCAAATTTCTCAAACAAGCTGGCTTTGTGCTGAGCAAAGCCCCCCTTTAGGGACGGGAGGGTCTTTAATGTTTAAAATGTCTCAGCCCTGTTATAACCATTGCCAGGTTATTTTGTTTGCAATATTCAATTGAATCGTTGTCACGGATTGAACCTCCAGGTTGAATGAAAGCAGTAATGCCTGCTGCATGTCCCAGTTGTACACAATCATTAAACGGGAAGAAGGCATCACTTGCCATTACTGCACCGGTCAAATCAAAGTTGAATTGTTTTGCCTTCTCAACAGATTGACGGAGTGAATCAATACGGCTTGTTTGTCCGCAACCTTTACCTACAAGTTGTTTATGTTTAATCAAAGCAATAGCATTGCTCTTTAAATGCTTGCAGATGATATTGGCAAAAACCAGGTCTTCTTTTTCTGCAGCAGTTGTTTCTCTGCCGCCTGCTTCTTTCCAGTCTGTATAATTTCCTTCATCTGTTCCCTGAATCAAAACACCATTGAGTAATGATTTGTATTGCTCTTTGGTGTTGGGTTGTTTTTTTTCAACTGTAATAAAATCCGGTTCTTTTTTGATTTCAATACTGCCAGCGCATCAGCAGCAAAAGAAGGAGCAATCAATACTTCAAAGAAAATTTCATTGATGGCTTCAGCAGTTGCCTTATCAATTTCACCATTGCAAACCAGTACACCACCAAATGCACTTTCAGGATCACCAGATAATGCTGCATCCCAGCTTTCTTTAACTGCAGGGCGTTGTGCCACGCCGCAAACGTTGGTGTGTTTAATAATTCCAAATACGGCCCCCTCTAAATCTCCCCCCGAAGGGGAAACTTTTGGAAACTCTCCGATTAACTGAATGGCTGCATCAACATCAACCAGGTTATTATAGCTTAATTCTTTTCCGTGTAGTTGTGAAAATAATTCATCAAGATTACCATAGAACCTTGCAGACTGATGAGGGTTCTCACCATAGCGCAAAATCTTTTCTTCTTTGTTGAAAGGAGTTTCAATTGCTGACTGATGGAAATAATTGGAGATAGCTGTATCATACGCAGTACACACATCAAATGCTTTGACAGCAAAACTGCGGCGCTGATCAAATGTTGTTTCACCATTTTGTACACGGAGAATTTCTTCCAGCACTGCATATTCTTTTTTGGCAGCAAGCACAACCACATCCTTATGATTTTTTCCGGCTGCACGAATCATGGATGGTCCGCCGATATCAATTTTTCAATAATCAATTTTTCATCTGATGTAGAAGCAACTGTTTCCTCGAAAGGATAAAGATCAACAATCACCATATCCAGTTCGGGAATATTGTATTCCTTCATTTCTTTTTGATGGGTTTCATCATCCCGTTTACCGAGAATTCCACCAAACACTGAAGGATGCAAAGTTTTTACACGGCCTCCCAAAATCGAAGGATAAGTTGTAAGACTTTCAACAGGAATTACAGGTATGCCCAGTTTTTCAATAAACTGCTGTGTGCCGCCTGTTGAATAGATGGTTACGTTTTGTGCATGTAATAACTGTACGAGTGAATCCAGTCCGTCTTTGTAAAATACTGAAATGAGGGCCGATTGAATTTTTTTGTTCATTGGTTTATTGTCGATAAAAATGAAAAATGTGGCGAACGACCGTGAAAGAAGCCGCAAAGGTAGGGTTCTACAAATTCATCACAAAAGCACCCTGTTCACTTGTGCAGAAATAGTTCAAATGAAGTTTTTCACAGTCTTTTTTCCAGAGATTGACCTTCCATTGAGGATTGGAACCATCGAAGACAAGCAACTTACAATCAATCGTTTTGATGAGATCATTGATGTACAGTCGGGGGTTTTTGGAAATGATCACAACATCCGCTTTTATTCTCGCCGAAGCTGAATCGTAATGGTAAGACTGATTGATTAAAACAATTTTCTTCCCATTAACTGTAAAACAATTGCTTTGGGTTGATGGGCTGTAAACAGGTGAGTGATAAGTACGGTGAAATATTCTGGAAGGTTTGAGATGGAAATTGCGGAGAAACCCATCCTGCAATAACACTGCATCACCTTTGAACAGATATTGATTGCCGAGCATGAAATCAACAGCTGTTTGCTGCGACAGGTTATAAACTACCAGTTTCTTTTGCTGCCGGGTTTTGTACAAAGAAAAGCTTTGCAGCATAAAGAACAGTGCAAGAAAGCCGAGACTCCATTTTAACGCCTTTACTTTTTTCTGTAATAGCCAGATGCCTGTTGCCGCAATGAAAGCGTATAATAAAATTGTTTGAAACGGATTATGCTGAATGCCATCTGTTACAGCAAATGAAAAATGATCAACCCATGTAATGAATCCGTTCATCCATTTTAATAAGTAACTGAGTATATAGCCAACAGGAGAAGCGACAATGGGTATAAATGCAACTGCAATCAGCAGTATTTCTCCAAACAAAATTAAACTGCTCAACGGCACAGCCACAAAATTGGTGATGAGAAATAAATTCGGTGCCTGGTGAAAATGATACATGCAAAGCGGTAATGTAAGTATCTGGGCAGATAATGTAACTGCATTCAGCTGCCATGCTTTATCCAGCAGTTTATTCTCAATTGAAAACCAGTGATAGATGGGTTTCATAAACAATACAATACTTAACACTGCTGCATAAGAAAGCTGGAACCCAACATCCCATAAATAAAATGGATTGTAACAGAGCAATACAAAAGCAGAAGCTGCCATGCTGTTATAAATATTTCCTTTTTTGTTGAAGAGATCACCGGCAGCTATAGCGGTGAACATGATCGCTGCTCTTAACACCGAAGCTCCTGCACCGGTAAGTAAACTGAAGATCCATAAGAACGAAAGAACAAGCAAAGGCTTTAGCCATTTGATGCGTCTGTATTTATCTAATGGTTTAAAGATGAGCAGCAGCAGCCAGTAGATCAAACCCAGATGCAAGCCACTGATGGCAATTACATGCACAACACCCGTATTACTGTAAGCCTGCACCAAATCCCTGTCAAGATCATCACGGTAGCCAATGAGTAATGCTTCAGCTACACTTGTTTCCTGTTCACCTTTAATTTGTTTGCGAAGGGTACCAAGGATATATGCTTTTGTACTGTACATCCACGACCAGAAAGCAGATGTTTTCTTTTGATTCAATACAACATATTCTGTTTTCTTCAAGAACAGCTGATGGGTTATGCCGTTGAATAATGCATAACGTTTGTAATCGAAACCACCGGGATTGCCTGCATTCTTAATTTCCTGTAGGGGTTTATTAATGGCAATGATGTTTCCATATTCCAAAGAGGGAGGAATGCTGTCTTTCTGAAAATAGAGAATGATATTGCCTTTTACTTTTTTTGCTTTTCCGTTTTGCTGAACAGAAACAATTTCAGCCAGTGCTTTAAAGGTTTTTTGTTTTTCACTCAAGGGTTCAAGTAAACGCAGCTGAACAACATCGCCGGGTTTATACTGATGACCAACCCATTGCTGCTGATGATTCACCTGGTTGAGCCATGTAAGTAATCTACCGAAACCAATCAATGCCAGCGACATGGCAGTGCCGGGAAGCCAGCTGAAGAAGAATTTCTTTTGCTCATTCGAGAATACATAGAACAGAAGTAAAGGCAATGCTGCTGCAATAAAATAAACTGCAACCATCCAGTGAAGGGAAAAATTCCATCCTGCAATAATGCCTGCTGCAAAAGGAAGCAGAAGCCGGAGGAAGGGGATGTTTTTCCAGATGGGGATCATGGCCAGCAACGTGTTTACTGTAAGATAAAAACTGCTGCTGCAAAATGCAAGGGTGATTTACTCCCCCAGCAAATTTTTCAAAAAAGCAATCTGTCCCAAATGATAAATATTATGCTGAATCAATCCGTTCAGCAAAAAACGGAAATTGTAATCCCTGAAATCAACTTTCTCATCGAGTAAAGAATCGTCTTTCTTTTTTAAAACAGCAATGATCTGCTGATGAAGTGATTCAAATTCAGCCAGTCCGCTTTTCCAGGTATGTTCTTTAGGATCAATCATCCGCCAGTCTGATTCTTCTGAATCAACAAGGTCCTCTTCCAACTTTCTCTGCAAACGGTTCAATGTAAACTGTGCCCAGTTGATCATGTGATACAATATCTCAATGGCTGCATGCGAATTCTTTGGATTGATATACACAACAGCGGGATGAATTTTCTTCAGCATGGGAAGCACGGCTTCACCATACCAGGGCTGACCATTCAATACCTGCTGCAGACTATTGATGATGGCTTGAATTTCTTTGTTCATGTATACAAGTTACAATTTCCTGCCGGTTTAATTGGTGCCATGAAAACAGAATGTACAAGAGAGTGACACAACAGGCGATGCCATAAAATACAATGGCATGCAACAACATTATTAGCCGGCAAGACGGGAAGGGAGTAAGATTTCTTCCTTTCTTACCGACTTACCGGCAAACTATTTCTTAAATAAAAAGCCTCCCGAAAATCAGGAGGCTATCTCAAAAATCTTATAAATCCTATAAATCCCGGTTCAGACAATTTATTTACTCAAGTGCATACTTCTTTCTTTATACAACTGGCGGAAGTATGGATCACGGAGATCTTTAATGAAACGGATGGCTTCACCTGTACTTTTCATTTCAGGCCCCAGCTCTTTATTTACGTTCGGGAATTTATTAAAACTGAATACCGGTTCTTTAATGGCATAACCGGTGAGTTTCTTTTCGTACGTAAAATCAGTCAGCTTCTTTTCGCCCAGCATTACTTTAGTTGCAATGTTCAGGTAAGGAATCTGGTAGGCTTTTGCAATAAACGGTGTTGTACGTGATGCTCTTGGATTGGCTTCAATTACAAACACTTTACCATCTTTAATGGCAAACTGAATGTTGATGAGTCCACGAATCTCCAATGATTGTGCAATACGTTTTGCATAATCTTTCATGGTAGTTACAATCAACGGAGTAAGATTGAACTCTGGTAATACTGCATGACTGTCGCCGCTGTGAATACCTGCGGGTTCAATATGCTCCATCACACCCATTACATGAAAATTCTCACCATCGTAGATCGCATCAATCTCAGCTTCCTGGCAACGCTCAAGGAAATGATCGATCAGAATTTTATTGCCGGGTAAATGTTTGATAAGACTCAATACTGCTTTTTCCAGTTCATCTTCATTCAATACAATCCGCATACGCTGTCCCCCTAATACATAACTGGGACGAACCAGTACAGGATAACCTACTTCCTTTGCCACATCAATGGCATCATCTGAATTGAAAGCTGTGCCATATTTTGGATAAGGAATACCCAGCTCTTTCAGCAAATCACTGAAACGGCCACGGTCTTCAGCAATATCCATACTGTCGAACGATGTACCGATAATGCGGATACCTCTTTCATGTAAACGTTTGGAAAGCTTCAGGGCTGTTTGTCCGCCTAATTGAACAATAACACCGTAAGGTTTTTCCAGCTCAATGATTTCCCAGAGATGTTCCCAGTATACCGGCTCGAAATAAAGTTTATCGGCCATGTCGAAATCGGTACTTACAGTCTCCGGGTTGCAATTCACCATAATGGCTTCAAAGCCGCATTCTTTGATGGCGAGCAGTCCGTGAACACAGCAGTAGTCGAACTCAATACCCTGGCCAATTCGGTTAGGGCCACTGCCGAGAACAATAATTTTTTTACGTTGAGATGGAATGGATTCGTTGTGAAGGATCGTATTTGCCATTGCGCTGCAAATGTACGGCTGTGTGAAAAATTTTGAGGGATTTTTTACCCAAAATTTGGCCGACTTTATTTAACGAACGTCCATTTGCAGCAGGCAGAACCTGAAGAGCAAACTGCAATCAGCTTTATCCTGCTTTTTGATCCTGCATGTGCAAAGAATCAAACAGTTAGGTGAGCAAAATGAAAGAACCGGTTTCTCCCAGCTTATTTTTTGGTAAGGGAATCAATAAAAGGATGAATTTTTTCAAGCATTGCGGCAGCAATTTTTTCATTGATTTTGGGCGAATAATGAAACTTATCAACAAACGTAATTCCCGTTTCATTGCTCAGCATATTGCCAAGAAAGAAAAAATCAGTTCTGTTTGCTGCTTCAGCTTCCAGCTTTGGATAAATGTATTTGTATTGCGGATAATCCAGTTGTGAACAGATGCTGTCTTTTTTCTGATTCGGATAATTGTAATACGGAACAGGCTGTACAAAGAAAAATGACTTTACTCCGTAGGCTTTGGAAATGGTTTCGATAGAGGCAACTGTTGAAATGTAATTCTGGTACATTGAATCGCTGAGCGATGGAATGGAAGATCCCGGAGAATTGGTAAAAACAAAATCCATTGAGTCGGAATAATTCCGGTTGCCTTTGTTGATATCCATTGAAAAAGCCTGAGCCATGCGGTAATAAAGGATCGGTTTTTTAAAGGGTGATGCTTTAGCTGCAATAAAATCATTCAGTCCATCGAAAAACAAAACAAGATCGGGACGTTTGCCGGAGTATAATAAATTGGTAAGCAGCATTAGTTCATTATAGCTGTAATAAGAGGGAATGCTGAAGTTCACCACTTTCACCGGCAGTTTGTAATTCCCTCCTTTGTATTGTTTTACAAAATATGCAGGGATGGTTTCAGCATCGGTTACATTATAACCAAACATGGTAGAGCCTCCCAAAAAATAGATTAGTAATGTATCTGCAGAAGAGCTGTCGGCACTTGTTTCAGGAATTGTTTTTCTGATCAGCCCGTCAATAGTGAGGTATTTGCCATGATAACTTTTTGCAGAATAGCCAACCCATGGCTGGTATTCAAAACCATTTGCTTCAATTGCTTCATCAGCAATTGTTTTATTCATCTCTGCTGAAGAATCAAGACGGGCCAGTTGCTCGATTCTGTAAGAAACAGAGCGGTCGCCTGCAGGTAAAAACTTATTCTTCATGTTATTGATAAACCCTGTAGTTGCAAAAAGCGACCCGCCATTTTTTTGATAGTAAGCAATGCTCAACAGTGATTCCATGATGAAAAAAAGGAAGGCGAATATCAGCAGGAAATAAAACAGTGTTCTTCCAAAGGATCTTTTTGTGGCAGCAGTCTTATTCATATGTTTGAATTGGGTATTACTAAACAGTATTCATATACAACAGCAGGTACAAATGATTACCATGGTTGTTCCAGGTCTTTTTTTGAATACAGATGATTTCTTGTGGTAAACAAGCTGTCTGCCTTATTAATTGAAAGACGAAAGGATGTTTTTCTCAGCAATCTGGCAGCAAGAGCAACCGGGGTAAGAATCAGGAAAAACGAAACAGTGAGCAGAATCCGGCTGTTGATATAACCCAGCACTTTGGCAATCATCATCCAGGTAAGATGAATATACTCGCCTACGGGCCCAATAAGGAAACCGATCAGCACCATGCCAATTGGTACCAGCATCCATTCTTTCCGGAAGAAAAAATACAGAACGGCAAAGCCAATTGCAATGACAGTAAGCGAGGTATGTTTTATTTGCCACTTCATATCAGAACAGTGAATAAATAAAAGGTGCAACTGCGCTGCTTCCTCCAAAAATCAACAATGCGCCAAGCAGCAGCATAAAAATAATAATAGGGGCAAGCCACCATTTTTTCCGTTCTTTTAAGAAGGACCACATGTCTTTCAGAAATTCAATCATAGTATTAAAGTTAGAATGTCTTTTTTAATCTGGTTGCATATTTTTCTTCCAGTCGTCTTTTTCTTTCCATTCAGGCTGATCTTTTTTACTGAAGAGATAGTTTTCAATAATCAGGTAGTCCATTTCCGTACGCATAAAACATTGATAGGCTTCAAGCGGAGTACAAACAACCGGCTCACCTCTTACATTGAAACTGGTGTTCACGAGCACTGAACAACCGGTAAGTTGTTTAAAGGCTGTAAGCAAATCATGAAAAGGTTTGTTGGTTGATGCATGTACCGTTTGAATGCGTGCCGAGTAATCAATATGTGTAATGGCAGGTAAACTGCTTTTCTGGAAATATAATTTCTGATTGATGGTTTGCTGATGATAATTTTCAGGAACTGCATTTTGTAATTCTTTCTTTACCTGTTGCACCAGCAACATGTAGGGCGAAGGCGTTGTCAGGTCGAAATAATTTTTTGCATCATCAGCCAGTACAGCAGGAGCAAAAGGACGGAAGCCTTCCCTGAATTTAATCTTCAGGTTGAGTTTCTTCTGCATTTCAGGATTGCGTGGATCTGCAAGAATACTCCGGTTGCCCAATGCTCTTGGTCCGAATTCCATTCTTCCCTGGAACCAGCCAATGGCATTGCCTTCATTCAATACTCTTGCCACCAATTCATAAAGTGGCTCTCGTTCTTCGTATCGTTTAAATTTTGCTTTGAATGCAGCAGCAGCACTTTTGTATTTCTTCATCACTAAAAGAAGGTCCGAGATAAGCACCTTTCATGTCATCCATTTCAGCAGAAGGCACTCTTTCTTTTTCAAAGTAGATATGATGTGCTGCCAATGCCGCACCAACAGCACCGCCTGCATCACCACTTGCCGGTTGAATAAAAAGTTTATCAAACAGTTGTTCATTCTGCAGTTTGCCATTGGCAACGCAGTTCAATGCCACACCGCCTGACAAGCAAATATTCTTGCAGCCAGTTAATTCTTTTGCATGCTTTGCAAGTTTCAATACAATTTCTTCTGTTACCTGCTGAATGGCCAAGCCCAAGTTGCAATGCTGTTGCTGTAAATCATCCTCCGGTTCTCTTCTTGCAAACCCAAATATCTGTTTGAATGCATCGTCCTTTACCATACGCAGACCAACTGCATAGTTGAAATATTTCTGATCAAGAAACACAGAGCCATCTTCAAAAATGGTTACCAGGTTGTTTTTAATTTTACTGACGAACTCAATTGTTTGTGCGGATGTTGGATCGCCATAAGGAGCCAGCCCCATCAATTTATATTCACCGCTGTTTACTTTAAAACCGAGATAATAAGTGAAGGCAGAGTATAGCAGCCCAACCGAATGCGGAAAATTCAACTGCTTCAGTATTTCAATATTTTTACCGCTGCCTTTGCAGATGGTTGTTGTTGCCCACTCGCCCACACCGTCAATGGTGAGGATGGCTGCTTCATCAAAAGGGGATGGATAAAAAGCAGAAGCTGCATGGCTGAGATGATGCTCAGGGAACAACAGTTTTAATTTCTTTTTATCATAGGCCTGAATCTTTTTTAATTCGTCCCGGATGATTTTTTTCAGAAATAATTTTTCATTGAGCCATACAGGCATCGCCATCATAAAAGAGGCAATTCCTTTTGGTGCAAATGCATAATAGGTTTCAAGTAAACGCTCAAACTTCAGCAGAGGTTTATCATAAAAGACAACCGTTTCGAGATCGTTAATGGAAATGTTTGCTTCTTTCAAACAATAAGCAACAGCTTTTGAAGGGAAGCCGGAATCATGTTTCTTACGGGTGAAGCGTTCTTCCTGTGCAGCGGCAATAATCTCTCCGTCTTTAATGATGGCAGCGGCTGAATCGTGGTAGAAAGCTGAAATGCCCAGAATGTACATAAGTGCAAAATAATTATTTTGAATTAAATCAAAGATGATTTTAGTTAGCAGGAATGGTTAGTCTGCATTTATCTCTTAACAGGGAAATCGGTCAGCTTTTTCGTTAACTGAGTTATTTGATGATAAGCCTTAATTCATCAGTCAACAGATTGGCCACTTTCACAGATCCTTTTTTATTGAAATGAATGAAGTCGTAAAAATAGGCTGTGTTTTTCGGCATCAGTTTCGACAGATCAATCACTGCTGTCTGGTTTTGAAATGAACGCACCACATTGTTATACTCTTCCAGCACCTGTTCCTGCAGCAGGTTGTTTTTGATATTGCCATCAATTGGATAATACTTTGTATCCATTTTCATCCCTGTGGCTGAATCAACATAAGCGCCGTATAAAGAAGGCTGAGTTAATAAGATGGGTTGTATTCCGTTTGTTTTGCAAAGAGTAATAATTTCCTGCAATCTTGTTTGATAACCGGTGAGATAAGTTTTCTGATGCTCCAGTTGCTGCTTTACAAAAGAAGCTGAGAGTGTTGTATCAGGAAGTGTTTTAAAATCAACCTCTTTATGAATTAACCCTTTTTTATAAGCCAGACGGACAGAATAAAATTGAAAGACAGTTGAACCGATTTCTGTTTTAAGAAGAACAGATTTTAAAAACTGGTTCACAGATGTAAAGTGAATTCTGTTGTCATTCATCAAATCGAAGCTTTCAGGTTTTTCTGTTTCCACATCATTGACGCCTGTTAACAGCAGTATATATTTCGGTTTCAGTTTCAATACATATTCTTTCAGTAAATGCAAATGACCAAAGGTTGAATGCCCGTCAATTCCTGCGTTGTTGATCCATAAATTGGGAATAGAATCTTTCAATGACTCACCTAATAAGAAAGGCCATGTTGTACTGTCGCTTAAAAACCTGCATTCAGTAGTGCTGCCGCCAATGGTTATAATTGAGTTGAGTTTGAAAATACTGTCCGTTGGTTCTGGTCCACGAAAACCCAGTGAGTTTCTCGAATAATAAATCTGCTTATCTAGTTGTGAGATCCATTTATTTTCAAACACCGCTTTCTGATTGGCAGGTAATACAAGCTTCCCCTGTTTGGTATAGGTTGCAAAGGGATTGTAAATCCGCAAAACAATGTCGCAGAGCAGTAGCGCCACAACCAAGCCAAACAAAAGTGCTTTGAGATTTTTTCTCATAGAATGAAGTTATCTAAAATAACAATTACCACAGAGGCACGGAAGCACAGAAAAGAAAAAGCATGACTTATGTCATGCTCATTATTTTTATTTTGTTGATGTGGTAGTTCCAAAACCAGGATTTGTACAGTTGCACCGTCCCCTCTCTACAGGAGAGGGGAATGAGGGGTGAGGTCTTTATTCAAACGTACTGTAGTAATACGGGGTCTTCGCTTCAAACTCTGCACTGCAGGTATCCACCATTTTGTATACTCTGGTAATGCCCCAGGCTTTCCGCTTTTCATACAATTCATCTTCGCTTGCATCTTCTTTCATGATGCGGCAAATCTGTTCGTCACCAAAGCCCATGCGTTTTGCTTCACGTAACAATTCTTTGGTGATGCTTTGCATATCATGCTTCATCAACTCCCTTTCCATGTTCACTATATCCTGAATCTGGTAAATAAACCAGCGGTCGATCTTGGTTGCTTCCACAATTGTTTTCACACTCACACCAGCCATCAGTGCATCTTTAATACGGAAGATGCGGTCCCATTTCGGCACTTTGATATATTCAATCAGCTCTTCAGCATGTTTTACACTTTGTCCGTAATAGCCTAAACCAACAGCATTGTTCTCTAAACTCTGACAGGCTTTTTGAATCGCTTCCGTAAAACTTCTGCCAATGCTCATTACCTCACCAACACTCTTCATCTGTAAACCAAGACGGTCATCAGCACCTTTGAATTTATCAAAATTCCAGCGTGGCATTTTAACGATTACATAATCCAGTGCTGGTTCAAAGTAAGCTGAAGTAGTTTGTGTGATCTGGTTTTTCAACTCATCGAGTGTGTAACCAATAGCCAGTTTCGCAGCAATTTTGCAATAGGATAACCTGTTGCCTTACTTGCCAGCGCAGACGAACGGCTTACACGTGGGTTGATCTCAACGGAAATAATTTCTTCTGTTTCAGGATTCATGGCAAACTGTACATTACAACCACCGGCAAAATTGCCGAGGCTACGCATCATTTTAATCGCCATGTTCCGCATGTTCTGAAAAGCGGTATCGCTGAGGGTCATAGCAGGGGCAACGGTAATACTGTCGCCTGTATGCACACCCATGGGATCAAAGTTTTCTACTGTACAAATGATCACCACATTATCATTCTTATCACGAAGCAGTTCAAGTTCAAATTCTTTCCAGCCCAGTAAGGCTTTTTCAACCAGCACCTCATGCATGGGGCTTGCCTGTAAGCCACGTTCCAGTGCACTGTCTAATTCATCTTTATGAAAAACGATGCTGCCACCACTTCCACCTAAGGTAAAAGATGGACGGATCACTAACGGAATACCAATTTCCTGTGCAAATTCTTTTCCTTCAAGGAGTGAGTTGGCAACTCTGCTGGGTGCCACACCAACGCCAATCTTAATCATCAACTGGCGGAATTTCTCCCTGTCTTCAGCAGTGTCAATTGCCTTTACATCCACCCCGATCATGTTCACATTGTACTTTTCCCAAATGCCCATTTCATCAGCCTCTTTACAAAGGTTGAGAGCAGTTTGTCCGCCCATGGTAGGTAACACCGAATCAAGTTGAGGATTTTCTTCCAGTATCTTTTCAATGCTTTCAATTGTGAGGGGCCACAGGTAAACCTTATCTGCCATCATTGGATCAGTCATAATGGTGGCAGGGTTGCTGTTGATCAGGATCACTTCAATTCCTTCTTCACGAAGACTGCGGGCTGCTTGTGAACCAGAGTAATCAAATTCACAGGCCTGGCCAATCACAATTGGGCCGCTGCCTACGATCAGCACACTTTTTATCGAATTATCTTTTGGCATGGGGAGAATTTGGCTGCAAAAGTATTGGATTGAACGGAATGAAGAGACGAAAATTTTACATCAGTTATTCAGATTTTTCAAAGCGGTTTTGTAACGAACGTTAGCAGCTATGTGCGTCTGTATTGGCGACGCTCCGTTTGATAGTTGGAACCCTGTTCAGCTTTTCGCCACAAAGACACAAAATCATGAAGTTCACAAAGAAAGCTTTCTGGCCTTTCAGTCTTCTGGACTTTGCAGCAAATTGTAATTAATTATCACCATCTGTGTATTCCGTGCCTCAGTGACAAACCGTTTCTTTCATCTGCCTTATTTTTGCCGCATGTTGAAACAATTTTTTATCCTTTGTTTTTCTTTTTCCTTTTTCATTCCACTACTGCTCAGCTTTTCCCGGTCAAAAATTATCCAAAGGGCTATTTCCGTAATCCGCAGAACATTCCCATTAAGCTCAATGCGAATTATGGCGAAATGCGTCCCAATCATTTTCACATGGGTCTCGATTTCAGCACGCAACAGCATGAGAATGTTGCGGAAGTGGCTGTAGCTGATGGATATATTTCGAAAGTAAAGATTGAAGCAGGTGGTTTCGGCAATGCCATTTATATCAGTTATCCAAACGGCTACACTTCTCTATATGCTCATTTGAATGCATTTTATCCTGAGTTGCAAAAGTGGGTGATTGAACAGCAATACAAAGCACAGAGTTGGAAGATTGAACTCAATATTCCACCCAATTTATTCCCTGTAAAGAAAGGACAGTTTATTGCTTACAGTGGTAATACCGGAGGATCACAGGGTCCGCATCTTCATTTTGAAATCAGGAGAACAAGTGATGAAGCCTGTTTAAATCCATTACTGTTTGATTTTAATATTTATGATATTACTCCTCCCGATTTGAAACGGTTGGCAATTTATGACCGTAATCAAAGCACTTATGAACAAACACCTAAAACAACCGCATTTGTGAAAGTAGCAGGTGGTTATTCCGTTCCCGGAGGAACGATAACAGTGAACAGCAGCCGTATCAGCTTTGCATTGGTTGCAACCGACCGAACTACAGGTGTGCCCAATCCCAATGGAATTTATGAAGCAGTAACCTATGTTGATGGTGAACCTGTAAGTGGTTTCCAGGTAGATGATATTGATTATTTAGAAACCCGTTACTTAAATGCACATGCAGATTATAAGATTAAGTCAAACGGCGGACCATACTATCAGCATATTACTGCATTACCCGGTGATCGTTTAAAAATGTATCAGAAGTGGAAGGATGATGGAATGGTTGTACTGGAAGATACAGCAACACATCAAATAAAAATAGTAGTGAAAGATGCCGCAGGAAACGCATCCAATCTTCAGTTTAAAATAAAAAGAGCAGCAGTTGTTGCAGCACCCGCCAATTATCAGCACGACAGCAGGTACATGCTTCCCGCACAAATCAACGTGTTTGAAAAGGATGATATTCAACTCACAACAAGTGAAAAGAGTTTGTACGATGCCATCCGCTTTGTATACAATTATAAAACCAGTGCAACGGCTTATTCAAATATTCATGTATTGCATACACCGGCAATTCCTGTACATGATTCCATGCATATTTTAATCAAACCAAACAGAATAATTCCGGCTGAATTACAGAACAGGATCATTATGGTGAAAACAGCCAAAGGAAAAACAGATGTCATGAAAACAACTGTAACCAAAGGCTGGCATGAAGCAAAGTTCAGGGAGTTTGGTGAGGTTCGGCTGGAAGCGGATGCTGTGCCGCCAACCATTGCCATTATGGGAATTAAAGAAGGTGGAACTTTGTCAAATGGTGGAAGAATTACCATTGTAGCCAAGGATAACTGGCACGAGATAAAAAACTTCCGGGCTGAACTGGATGGAGAGTGGTTACGTTTTGTGCAGCGTGGAAATGGATTTACTTACTGGGCCGATGAGCATTGTTCACCAGGAGCACATGAGTTGATGATTCATATTGAAGATGAAGCAGGAAATGTAATGGAGAGAATTATCAGGTTTACAAGAAAATAAAAGATTGGATGTAAAATAGAAACACGGATGACACGGATGTTTGCAGATGATCACAGATCAAATGTGTACTAATCCGTTTCAATCAGCGTCACCAGCGTTTCTATAAAATTATAAGACATGGCAACAGTGAAAAAGCAGCAACGAAAAAGTTCCCTTTAAAAACTATGTTACGAAATTAAAAGCCGGAGATAAAGCACCAGCGTTTAAAGGGGTTGATCAGAATGGAAAGAAAATTGCATCAACTGAGTATAAAGGGAAAAAAATCATTCTTTATTTCTATCCGCAGGATGATACGCTCAGTTGCACCGCACAGGCATGTAACCTGCGGGATAATTTTGCTGAACTGAAAAAACTGGGTTTTGAAATTATTGGTGTAAGTGAAGATACTGTTGTAAAGCATAAAAAATTTGAAACAAAATACAGTTTGCCCTTTCGTTTAATTGCTGATGAAAAGCATGAAATGATCGAAGCTTATGATGTATGGGGAAAGAAACAGTTCATGGGTAAGATTTATGATGGATTGTTGCGTACTACGTTTGTCATTAATGAAAAAGGAATCATTGAGCATATCATTCTCCGGCCCAATACAAAAAGCATACAGCTCAGATACTTGAGCTGCTGAAATAAGCTGTCAGTTATTTCGTTAGTAAAGAGAATCCGTATCATTTCTTTTTACAGTAAACTTTAACCAGCCTGTCAATGCGTAAAATCATTGTTATTTTCTTCTTTATTCTAATCGCATTATTGATGAATGCATGCAGGAAAGGAAGTTCTGATAATAACTGTACAACTGGGTTCTCTGCAACTGTTTCGGTTATTATTCAAACCAATTGCGCATTCAGCAGTGGTTGTCATGGCAGTGGCAGCACAAATACTGGCGGTCCGTTTACAAGTTACAGCCTCATCTTCAGTAAAAAAGATCAAATCAAAGCACAGGTGGAAGCAGGTATTATGCCACAAGGCGGAACTCTGCCTGCAGCTGATAAAACTGCTTTAATCAGCTGGATTAATTGCGGTGCTCCTAATAACTAATTGTTGAATAATTGCCAGTCCCTGTTCAAACATTGAAAATCCCTGTTCAGTCTTTTTGCATCTTTTGCATCTTAACAGTAGGCCTAACTTACTCAAAAAAAGTTATGAAAGGACTTACCCTGACAACCGTACTGTTTTCTTTTGTTTTGATGATGAGCTGCAGTAAATCTGGCTCAGGAACAGGTGGCGGAAACAACGGCGGAGGCACTCCTCCATTTACACCAAATTGCAACGGTGCTGCTACCAGTTTTGCTACTGATGTAAATCCAATTTTCCAAACGGTATGTGCACAGAGCAGTTGTCATAATTCAGGTTCAGTTAACGGGCCTGGTGCTCTTACAGATTTTACGCTGATCAGCGCATCAAAATCATTGATCAGGGCTGCAATCATAAGTGGTGCAATGCCTAAAACAGGTACACTCACTGCTGCACAGAAGAACTCCATCATTTGCTGGATTGATGCGGGCGGCGCCAATAATTAACAGATTAAAAAAAAACCATGTTTAAATAGGGTGCATCTTTACGATGCACTTTTTTTATGCAGATGAACATACGAATCAAAGAAAATTCCTTTCTTGCTTTACTGGCAGCAAAAAAGCTCAAAGCCGACAGAGTAGCCATGGTGATTGGTAAAACCATTCATCTGCATAATACTTCAAGGGAAGTTTTTTTAAATGATCAGCGCTGGCTGAAACATGAACTGGTACATATTGAACAATACAAAAAACATGGGCTGTTGAAGTTTCTTACACTGTATTTGTGGTACAGTATGAAATACGGTTATTATAATAATCCGTTTGAAGTGGAAGCAAGGGAAAAAGAAAAGGAGCTTCCAGACAGAAGCTCCCCGAAAATTTAAAGTGAAAATATTTTACTGCCCCTGCGCTAAACTGTAAGCTTTTTTATCGCCCCACATGTTCAGTAATTCAAAGGAGCAGATCTTAAAGTTGCCGCTCATGCTTACATATAATCCAATAACATCCTGTTGATTCAGCGGATAATCTTCAATACTTTCAAAGCGCACATTATACTGGTTTACAAGATTGGTATACACTGAGCCTGTTGGCCAAACCTGTGTGCCACGGTTGCTGATGTTCACCAGCTTAAATTTAACACCGGCATGTCGCTGACATTTTACTGCAATTTCTGTCGGCTGTTCTTCGCTTTCAATAAAGAGATCCACACCAACAATGGTTTCCTGTTCAACTTCATGCGAAACCATCATTGAATTGAATTCTAATTTCAATGGAGTAGGTGTGCCGGGTTTGTTTGGAATAATTTCTTTTGCACCCAGTTCAGGTTTCTTTCCAAAGTTGCTGATGATGGCTTCTGCAAATTGGGTTGTATTCACTGAGGGAATTGACTTGTCGCCAAAGTCACCTGTATGAACACCACTTTCCAGTGTATACAATAAAGCATTTTCAATGATGTCTGCATTCTCTGTTAATCCAACATGACGCAACATGGCAAATCCGCTCAGCAATAATGCAGTGGGGTTGGCAATATTTTTTCCGGCAATATCCGGTGCTGTACCATGCACTGCTTCAAAAATGGCAATATGATCGCCAATGTTTGCTGAAGGTGCAAAACCTAAACCACCAACCAGGCCTGCACAAAGGTCACTTACAATATCACCCTGCAGATTAGTCAGAACAAGCACATCAAACAGATCAGGTTTAGTAACCAGTTTCATGCAGAGGTCATCTACTATAATATCATCTGCTTTCAGCTCAGGATATTCTTTGGCTACTTCATAAAACACTTCAAGAAATAATCCATCAGTAATTTTCATGATGTTGGCCTTGTGGCCGCAAGTGATTCGTTTTGCTTTTTCCTGTCTTGCCATTTCAAATGCATAGCGGATAACCTGCATACTGCCGGGACGTGTAATAAAACGGCGGCTCAATGCCACATCATGTGTAAGCATATGTTCAATACCGCCATAGGTATCTTCAATATTTTCTCTTACAACCGTAAGATCAATGGGGATGCCAGCTTTGCTGAAAACAGTATCAACACCATGAAGTGTTTTGAAGGCTCTTTTGTTGGCAAATGTGTTCCAGGTTTTTCGTGCAGTTACGTTGATACTTTTTACACCTTTTCCTTTCGGGGTTTCCATTGGGCCTTTAAACAATAAGCCAAGCCGCTCAATTGCTTCTTTGGCTTCGGGGGTCATACCATTATTGAAACCTTTATCAAACACCCACTTGCCCATATCTACAAATTCATACTCAAGGGGAACCTTATTGGCTTTAAAAATATTCAGTACGGCTTCCATTATTTCAGGACCGATGCCATCACCTTTAGCAACTGCAATTTTCATGTGTTATTGTTTTATCCCGATAGCTAACGGGAGCGGCAAAGGTAAGCTTCGGGTGGCTTTGAAAGAAAGGGAACTCAGGCAAAAAGCATTATTTTTTAAACAACCCAATCCACTTCACCAAAATCGAAAAATTCATTTGTATCTGATCCGGTAATAAGTTGTCCCTGTTCGCTTACAGAATTGATTATGGTTTCAAAGCTCCTGCTGCCTTTTTTCAATCTCACCATTTCATTACGTTTATAGAGTTGGCAGTTGTATTGATCATAGAAACCGGCAAACCCATTTTTTTGGAGCTGATCGATTGAAAGCATCAGGTTAGAATGGATGTCCAGTGCCAGTTGTTTGATGTCGGTATCATGCCCGGTTATCTGTTTGATGGATACCGGATTTTGCAACCCTGTAAACTCAGTTTGATTTACATTGATCCCGATTCCAATAATGGCCCATTGCCATTGTGTACCACGAAATACGTTTTCAATAAGGATGCCTCCTGTCTTTCTGTCACGCCAGTAGAGGTCGTTGGGCCATTTAATCTTTGCTTCATCACCGGTTATTTTCTCCAGTTGGTTACGAACAGCAACAGCAGTGGTTGCCAGTAACTGAAAGCCCTGGGTTGCCAATAGAAATGAGGGTTGTACAATGATAGAGAAGCTGAGATTCTCGCCTACTGTGGTTTCCCAAACCTTCCCCCGCTGACCTTTTCCCTTTGTTTGATGATGGGCAAACACCACTTTTCCATGCTGTGCCAGTCCTTCATGAACCAGTGCCATGGCATAGTTGTTGGTGCTGTCCACCGTGTCCAGTTCAATCCAGGAGCTATCTGATTTTTTAAGAGGCAAGGTTGATGAAGATTGTTTAATTTTGGACAAATTAAGAAATGTAAATATGCCGCTGAATAGCGGTAAAACAAAAAACAGATTTTTTCATTAAACAACCCATCGATTGAGCACACTATCTCTGTCAGGTACCAGGAGCAAAGAAACCAAGTCAATTTCCCGCATAAACCGAAACAGCAAGTTATTTAAAACCATCCTGAAAGCTATCCAGGAAAAAAAAGGCGAAAGCATAGTGAGCCTCGATCTTCGTAAGATCCCTGAAGCGGTTGCTGATTTCTTTATCATTTGCGAAGCAAGCAGTACAATCCAGGTAAAAGCAATTGCTGATAACATTGAATACCAGGTGAAAGAGAATTGTGAAGAAGGGCCTTACCGACATGAAGGGATGACTGCCTCGCATTGGGTGCTGGTTGATTATGTGAATGTGGTGGTGCATATCTTCCATTCAGAAACAAGAAAGTTTTACCGCCTGGAAGAAATGTGGAGCGATGCCAACAGTATGGATCATGAATGATGTAAATACCCGTTAAAAGTGTCAGAAAAAAATTAACAGGAACAAAACTGAAACTTTTAGCCACTAATTTGTAATACTATCAGAATTCCTGTGATACAGGAAAAAAAACAACAAGATGAGTTTGAATCAAGGAAACAATCCAGAAAACGGCGGCGACAGAAAAGAACCCCGTAAAGCATTTAAGTTTAATATATATTGGATATACGGTCTCATAGCAGTCGTATTAATCGGCTTTAATATGTACCGTGGTCTTGCACCTGATGCACAGGAAAGCCAACTGCTGACTATAAAACAGATGAGAACTGGATGAGTCCGTTGATCAGCTTACTACTTCCCATTCTTGTATTGATTGGTTTGTGGGTTTTATTGATGCGTAAAATGAACAGCGGTGGTGGTGCAGGCCCTGGCGGCGGAGGAGGGATCTTCAATATTGGTAAATCAAAAGCCCAGTTGTTTGAAAAAGGAACAAGGGTGAATGTAACCTTCCAGGATGTGGCAGGTTTAGATGAAGCTAAAGTGGAAGTAATGGAAATTGTAGATTTCCTGAAACAACCTAAAAAGTATACAGCACTCGGTGGTAAAATTCCAAAAGGTGCGTTGTTAATTGGCCCTCCCGGTACGGGTAAAACGTTGCTTGCAAAAGCAATGGCTGGAGAAGCACAGGTTCCTTTCTTCAGCATTAGCGGATCTGACTTTGTGGAAATGTTTGTTGGGGTTGGGGCAAGCCGTGTAAGAGATTTATTCAAACAGGCGAGAGAGAAAGCCCCCTGTATCATTTTCATTGATGAAATTGATGCCATTGGCCGTGCCCGTGGAAGGAATGCAATTGTAAGTAACGATGAGCGTGAAAATACATTGAACCAGTTGCTGGTTGAGATGGATGGTTTTGGTGGAGATACCGGTATCATCATTCTGGCGGCAACAAACCGTCCTGATGTATTGGATCCTGCCTTGCTACGTCCCGGTCGTTTCGATCGCCAGATCTCTATTGACCGTCCTGATGTAAAAGGCCGTGAACAGATTTTCAAAGTGCATCTGAAACCAATTAAAATTTCTGAAACACTCGATATTCATAAACTTGCCGAACAAACACCAGGATTTGCCGGTGCTGATATTGCCAATGTTTGTAATGAAGCAGCCTTGATTGCAGCAAGAAAAGGAAAACCTGCAGTTGATATGAGTGATTTCCAGGATGCTATTGACCGTGTGATTGGCGGATTGGAGAAAAAGAATAAACTCATCAGCCCTGAAGAAAAAGAGATCATTGCTTATCATGAAGCAGGACACGCAATTTGCGGCTGGTATTTAGAACATGCGTATCCGTTGTTGAAAGTAACCATCGTTCCAAGAGGAACAGCTGCATTGGGATATGCTCAGTACACACCGAAGGAACAGTATCTCTATAATATTGAGCAGTTGAATGATCAGATCTGTATGACACTCGGAGGAAGAGCAAGTGAAGATATTTTCTTTGGTAAAATTTCAACAGGAGCAAGTAATGATCTGCAGCAGATAACGAAGATTGCTTATTCCATGATCACTGTTTACGGAATGAATGATAAGCTGGGTAATATCAGTTATTACGATCCTTCACAGGAGCAGACTTTCACCAAACCATACAGTGAAAAGACTGCTGAGATGATTGACAATGAAGTACGCAAACTCATTGATGAAGCATATATCAGAACAAAAGCATTACTCACTGAGAAAAAAGATGCAGTTGAAAAACTGGCAAAGGAACTACTTGAAAAAGAAGTGTTGTTCCAGAGCGATGTGGAAGCATTGATCGGTAAACGTCCGTTTGAACATAAGAAGTTGCTCGATGAAGATAATGTACCGGCAACACATGCAGCAAACGTTGACAAAGAAGGCCGAGAATTAAATCCTACAACATAATCAGTATATCATGAGTGTTTCTCCCGCAAAGGAAAATATTCTTAAGAAAATAAGACAGGCACTGAGTAATCCGGTGCCTGTTCCTTTTCCCCAAAGTGAAGGTAACAGCAGTGTGTTTCAGCCACCTGTTGATGATATGGCTGTTCAGTTTGCACAGGAGTTTACCAAACTGCAGGGTAAGTTTGTTTTCTGTGCCGATGAAAAAGATATGGCTGAGCAATTACTTCAACTCTCGGCTGCAAATAACTGGAACAAGATCGTTTGCAGGGAAGAAAAATTGAAAAAAGTCTTACAGAAGAATCAGTTTCCTGTTGCATTTTATGATCAGCTTTCCGATTGTGATGTAAGTTTTACCACCTGTGAATTATTAGTGAGCCGCACCGGAACCATGGTGTTGAGTTCAGCCAATGAAAGCGGACGTACAACAAGTGTGTATGCGCCCATCCATGTTTGTATTGCATACAGCAATCAATTGGTATATGATCTGAAAGATGCATTACAGTTGCTACGTGAAAAATATAATGGGCAACTTCCTTCCTTCATCTCCTTTGCAACAGGTCCAAGCCGCACAGCCGATATTGAAAAAACATTGGTAGTAGGTGTGCATGGTCCTAAAGAAGTATTTGTATTCCTGGTTGAGTCAGCTTCCTGAAATTAATAATTTTTTCTCCATCTTCTGCATTGTATCTTTAAGACATGAACGATGCAAACCTATACCTGTTTGTTTACGGAAGTTTAAGAAGCGGATTTCCAAGCCCTGCTTTTCAGTTTATGAGCCCTTACTTTCAACTGGTTGCCAATGGAAAAGTAAAAGGCAAGCTGTATGATCTTGGTGAATACCCTGCGGGCATTCCAACTGCTGAAGAGAAATATATTATAGGCGAATTATACAAAGCAAATTCAGAAGAAGAATTTAACTGGGCCATCAGCCAGCTCGATGATTATGAAGGTGTATATCCGGAAGAAGGAGAAGAACAGCAGTATCAACGGGCTGTAACAACAGTAATTGCAGATGGAAATGAATACACTTCATGGATATACTGGTATAAAGGGGATACAGAAGGAAAACCTTTGATTGAAAGTGGTGATGTGTTTGAGTATGCCAGGCGGAAGAATATTTTATAGATCAGCTTTACTACCTTCTTTATATTTGTTTGATGCAACTCGACCCCGGAAAAAAAATATACTTCCTTTCCGATTTTCATTTGGGCGCTCCCAATTATGAACAGAGTCTTGTCCGTGAAAAAAAGATTGTTCAGTTTCTCGATGAAATAAAAAGTTCAGCAGCAATTATTTTTATTGTTGGTGATCTCTTTGATTTCTGGTACGAATACAGGATGGTTGTTCCAAAAGGTTATGTACGTTTACTGGGCAAGCTGGCAGAGATAACCGATACCGGAATTCCCATTCATTTTTTTGTGGGCAATCATGATATGTGGATGAAAGATTATCTGCAGAAAGAACTGAATATTCCTGTTTATTATGAGCCGAAAGAATTTACATTCAACAATAAGAAGTTTTTAATTGGACATGGTGATGGACTTGGTCCTGGTGATCATGGGTATAAAATGCTGAAGAAGATTTTCCGCAATCCGCTTTGCCAATGGCTGTTTGGAATTCTTCCTCCGTATATGGGTATGGGCCTGGCGAATTATTTAAGCCGAAGAAGCCGTGCACAAACAGGTGCAGTTGAAGAAACATTTCTGGGAGAAGACAATGAATGGCTGATTACTTATTCAAAAGAAGTACTGCAGAAAAAGTTTTATGATTTTTTTGTGTTCGGACACCGCCATCTGCCCATCGATTTTCGTCTTACTGATAATAGCCGCTATATTAATCTCGGCGACTGGATACGATACTTCAGTTATGCATCGTTTGATGGAGAACAGTTAGAACTGAATTATTATAAAAATTGAGAATCCTTCTTTCCATATTATTTCTGATTAGTGCTTTTACTTCATTTGCACAGCAATCTGCTTTTAAGCAGGTGAAAAGCATTGAAGGGGGGGTTATTGATTTTACAGTTGATAATCTTGGTAACTATTTCCTGCTGTCGAAAAACAATCAACTGAAAAAGCTGAATGCACAGGGCGATTCAATTGGTCTGTTCAATGATGTTCGCAGGTATGGAAAGCTGTATTCCATTGATGCAACCAATCCGCTGAAAGTATTACTGTACTACAAGAATTTCTCTACTGTTGTTGTGCTCGACCGTTTTTTAAACATGATCAATACAATTGATCTGCGGAAGCAGAATATTTTCCAGGTAAAGGCAATTGCACAAAGCAGTGATAACAATATCTGGTTATATGATGAACAGAATAACAAACTGAAAAAGATTGGAGATGATGGAAAAGTATTATTTGAAACAGTTGATTTAAGAACTGTTTTTGACGATGTGCCAACACCCACCCAAATTTTTGACCAGGATGGATTTGTTTATCTCTACGACCCTGCAAAAGGTGTTTATGTATTTGATTACTATGGATCGTTTAAAACAAAAATTTCTTACCTCGGTCTTACAGATCTTTCTGTTTTTGGAAAAACAGTGATTGGTCTTGAGAACCAGCAGATGCTGGCCTATACAACCGGAACATTAACGGAGAACAAGCTGCAGCTCCCTGCTATAATTACCGAACGGCAGAAAGCAGTGATACGCCCCGGCCATTTATATGTGCTGCAGAACGGATCGATATTACATTTCTCATTTTAGTATTCGCATCTAAAGCGTTAAGCCATTATTTTTGCGTTATGCCTGATTTTTTTAACAGAATGGTTTTCGATAATCCGCTCAGCAGTTATTTGTGGATCATCCTTATTCTTCTTGCAATGTTTTTACTGAAAGGAATTGTGTCAAGATTCCTCTGCGGATTGCTGTACCGTCTTTTTCCTAAAGCAAAAAAGTATGTAAGCCGTGACCAGTTTATTTCACTGGTACTGATACCTATGGAATGGTTTATTGTAACAGTTGTAATTATTCTTTCGGTACACAAATTGAAATTTCCTGCAGTGCTGGATGTTGAACTTTATAAAATCAGCTCAAAAGATTTGGTGGAAGCAATCGGCAAAGCGGTGTTAGTTATTTTCTTTATTCGCCTGTTGCGGCGGTTCATCGATTTTCTGGGTTTGCTGTTTGAAGCCAAAGCAAATCAAACAGCTGATCAAAGTGATAACCAGCTGGTTGTTTTTTTCGTGATTTCTTTAAAGTTGTGGTACTGATTATTGGCATTTTGATGTTCACAAGATTTGTTTTGAATTTCAATATTTCCAATCTTATTACAGGACTCAGCATTATTACGGCAGCAGTAGCTCTTGCCACCAGAGAGAGCCTGGAAAACCTGATCGCTTCTTTTATCATTTTCTTTGATAAACCTTTTACGATGGGCGACCTGGTGAAAGTGGAAAATATCACCGGTAATGTTGAACGGATTGGATTAAGAAGTACAAGAATCAGAACTGATCAGAAAACATTTATCACCGTTCCCAATAAAAAAATGGTGGACAGTATTCTTGATAATCTTTCACTCCGTTCTCAACGTAAAGCCGAAATAAGACTGGAGCTGAGTGTGCAGACACAGGCTAATCAGCTTTTGCAGTTAACAGATAAAGCAGGGAAATTGCTGGAGCAAAATGAAATCATTCAGCAGGGAAATGTGTTTGTTACAGAAATCGGTTTGAAATCAATTACAGTGCAGGTAGATTATTTCACTGCTGTTATTGAGTTCAACAGTTTCCAGGAAATTAAACAAACCATCAATCTTGAGTTGCTGAATATTCTGAAGACTCTTGAAATTGAGCTGGCAGGAAAGGGATTGAATGATTAGTTAGTTATTTCACTTTCGCAAAAACCTCAGCCAGTTCCTGGTCATACACACCATACTTTCCATATTCTTCCACACGGCCAATTTCTTTACCGTTCTTCATCACCAGAATAGTTGGCGCTTTGGTAACACCTAAGGCTGCACTTAATGAGCCGAGTGTTTGTTTACTCCGGTCTACACCAATAATGGTTAAATGATCAGCTGCAAATTTTACCAGGTCTAGCATTTTCAGCAACTGCGGTAATACTATATGTGAATCTTCGCACCATGTACCAATGAAAACGATTAACTGAATACTGTCTTTAACAGGAGTAAGATTGGCTACACATACTGCATTGGGTTTGTACCAGCTGATATCATTCTTCATCCACGCAAAAGCTGTATCATTTTGTAACTGTTCACGGCTTAAAATTCCCTTCACCGTTTTTAATCCATTTTTTGGATCTTTTGAGACTTCGTATTGAACCTGTGCAAAGGATAGTTGTGTTGCAAGAAATGCAATCACAAGGGTACTTAAGTATTTCATATATATTTTTTTAGCCCTCCCTTTCAGGGGAGGGTTGGGTGGGGTTATAGATCTGCTTTTAAACTTAATAAAAATGATTTAATCTGCTGCAAACTCTGCACCAGCTCAAACCTAACTTCCGCTTCGTCTTTATGTTTCTTCAGGTAATCTTTTGCTGCTTCAATGGTATATTTCTTAAAGCGGAGCAGGAAATAGATCAGGTGCAGTTTTTTTAAATCGGCTACTGTATAAAACCGGTCACCTTTTTTATTCTTTCTTGGTTTGATAACGGTAAACTCTGTTTCCCAGTAACGGAGTGAAGATGGATTTAAGTTGAATAATTCACCCACTTCACCAATACTGTAATATAATTTCTTGTTTAATATTTCATCACTTGGCAGTTCCATCATATCTGCCTCATTCCCCATTTCCTTTAAACTCTTTCTTCCTCTTTTCTGTTTGGGTTTGGGAGGTCTGTTCAAAGGCTTACGTCCACGCTTTGCAGGTGCAGGCTTGGTTGGTTCATCAAACACAAATGATATCTGAGAAGGTGTTGCCAGAATTGTAAGTTTTAGCAAAAATAAGTTATTCGTCAATAGACAGCAGCTCTTAGTCTGTTGCTGATAGTGTTTGTGGATAAAGACAGAAACTGTATTGACTAATAACTACCGGCTCATTACTATCGGCTGTCTTTTTCATCAATCAAAACTCTGGTTGCCTGTTGCAGCAATTTTCAACATACGGTCAAACTGCTCAGGTGTAAGATCATTATAAAAGAAATAGATCGGATCAATGGCATTGCCATTTTTATGTACTTCATAATGCAGATGAGGTCCTGTACTTTTTCCTGTACTTCCCACCCAGCCAATCACTTCACCTCTGCGTACTTTTTGCCCTGATTTTGCTTTCACTCTCACCATGTGTCCGTATAATGTTTCATAGTTGTAGCCATGATTAATCACCACATGATTGCCATAACCGTTGCCTGTATTCCCAGACGTTTCAACCACACCATCAGCTGTTGCATAAATAGGCGTTCCCTGTGGTGCAGCAAAATCAAGACCTGCATGCATCTTGGTTGTTTTATATACAGGATCAATCCTGTAACCAAAACCGGAGGCCATACGGGAAAGATCTTTATTGCTCACAGGTTGAATAGCAGGTGTTGCACTCAGCAATGCTTCTTTGTTTTTTCACCATTGTTTCAATAGCAGAAAACGAAGTTGTTTGCGCATATAACCTGTTGCGTAATGTATTGATCTGTGAAATGATGGTTGTATTCAGTTCATCTTCTGTTAAACTGGCAATGAGTTTTTCCTCTGCCTGTTTCTCAATCATCTTAGCTCTTGCACTGTCGGGTATTGGACTTGCTTCAAAAATAGAACGGTACACCTGGTTATCTCTCTTCTCAATTTCATGCAGTTCACGGTTCATTCTTGTGAGCTCTTCACTGAGAATTGAATAGTTATCTTTTAAACGCTCATTCTGGTTCAGTAATTTTTTTTCGTTGGCAGAAGGGAAGTAACGGTACGATACCTGCATGAACAGAAAACCGGCAACAGACACAGCGGCAAGAAAACTGAAAATCCGCAGCAGTTTTACACGCAGCGGAGTCACCAGTTTTTCATACCGGAGGGTATTGGTATTATAGAAATACTTGATTTTCTTCATATGAACAATCCGGTGTGCATAGGTTTGGCTTACCTTTGACCCCCATTACAGGGTATTCACAAAGATAGGTGGAACACCCTTCAAAAATCAATCCAAATACAGGTTGAATATGATGACAGCAGTAGAAATACGGAAGAAATACTTAGACTTTTTTGCCTCGAAAAAACACCAGATCGTTGCTTCTGCACCGATAGTGGTAAAAAACGATCCTACCTTATTGTTTACCAATGCGGGGATGAACCAGTTCAAAGATTATTTCCTCGGTAACCGTAAACCCGAATATACCCGTGTAGCAGATACGCAAAAATGTTTACGTGTTAGCGGCAAGCATAACGACCTGGAAGAAGTAGGTGTAGATACCTATCACCATACCATGTTTGAAATGCTGGGTAACTGGAGCTTTGGTGATTATTTTAAAAAAGAAGCCATTGCCTGGAGCTGGGAACTGCTGGCTGATGTATATGGAATTCCGAAAGATCGCTTGTACGTAACCGTGTTTGAAGGTGACGGAAAAGAGAATTTACCGAAAGCCGAAGAAGCATGGAATGAGTGGAAAAGATGGATCGCAGAAGACAGGATTTTCTTAGGTAATAAAAAAGATAATTTCTGGGAGATGGGCGATACCGGGCCATGCGGACCCTGCACTGAAATTCATGTGGATTGCAGAACCGATGAAGAAAGAAAAACGGTTGATGGAAAAACACTGGTGAATAATGATCATCCGCAGGTGATTGAAATCTGGAACAATGTATTCATGCAGTTTAACCGTTTGAAAGATGGTTCATTAGAACAGCTTCCTTCCAAACATGTGGATACAGGAATGGGATTTGAGCGTTTGGTTCGTGTAATACAAAACAAAACTTCTAATTACGATACCGATATTTTTACCGGTACCATTGCAGCGGTTGAAAAAATTGTTGGCAAGAAATACATAGCTGGGGATGATAAAGAGAGTATTGCATTCAGGGTGTTAGCGGATCATATCCGTGCTATCAGCTTTACCATTGCTGATGGACAGTTGCCATCAAATACAGGTGCAGGTTATGTGATCAGAAGAATTTTAAGAAGAGCAGTTCGGTATTATAATTCTTATCTCGAGTACAAGCAGCCTTTGCTGCATCAGCTTGTTCCAATACTGGCAACACAATTTGAAGATGTGTTTCCCGAATTAAAAGCACAGGAAAGTTTTGTGCAGAAAGTAGTGAAGGAAGAAGAGCAAAGTTTTCTAAAAACAATTGATTCAGGGATTAAGAGTTTGTTTGCGGGATGGGGTTTTCTAGAGTATTAGATCAAGATGAGGACATAAAAATGACATCTTCATACATTGATATGATATCAAAGTATTCAGGTTTCAGGAAAAACAAAATTGTGAGTGGTGAATTTGCTTTTGAACTAAATGACACATTTGGATTTCCAATTGATCTGACTAATCTAATGGCCAGGGAAATAGGATGGGAAGTGGATATGGAGGGTTTTGAAAAAGAAATGCAGCAGCAGAAACAAAGAAGTCGTGCTGCAACAACTGTTGATACGGAAGATTGGGTGACACTTAATGAGCTATCTTATTATAACGCATCCATGTATACCTCTCCGTTCGAAACAAAATCGAAAGTTGCTAAGTATCGTAAAGTTGTAACAAAGGGGAAAGAGGCTTACCAAATTATTCTTGACAACACACCTTTTTATGCGGAAAGTGGAGGACAGGTAGGTGATTCTGGAACTTTTGATTTTGAGGGTGAAATAATCAGAGTAATTGATACCAAAAGAGAAAATGGATTGGTAATTCATTTTATTGATCAGCTGCCTGTAAATATTTCTGCTGTTGTAAATGCAAGAGTGGATGCGGATCGCAGAAATAAGATCACCGCCCACCACTCAGCAACTCATTTGATGCATGCTGCTTTGCGCAAAGTACTCGGCACACATGTGGCACAGAAAGGAAGTTTGGTGAATGATGAATATTTGCGTTTCGATTTTTCGCATTTTGCAAAAATGACGGATGAAGAAATTGCAGCTGTTGAAAAAATTGTGAATGAAAAGATCAGGGCAAACGTTCCTGTAGTAATTAAAGAGATGAAGAAAGATGAAGCAGTAGCTCTTGGAGCAATGGCTTTGTTTGGTGAAAAATATGGTGATGTGGTACGTGTGGTGATCATGGATGAGAAGTATTCTATTGAGTTATGCGGCGGCACCCATGTTGGAAGCACAGGTGAGTTGGGATTCTTTAAAATAACAGCTGAATCTGCAGTTGCTGCAGGTGTAAGAAGAATAGAAGCCGTATGTGGCGAGGCTGCAGAAACGCTGATCAATAACAGATTTACAGAAATCAGTTCTATCGGCGGCTTATTGAAGAATCCGAAAGACATCAGTAAATCAATTGAAAATCTGCAGGCAGAAAATGCTTCTTTCAAAAAGCATATTGAAGCACTGGAAGCAAGACAACTGGTGATCATCCGTAATGAATTGCTCACGAAAGATGAAATCATCAACAACGTAACTTTTATTGCCGACATTGTTGAAGTGCCCAGTGCAGATGCATTGAAGAAATTATGTTTCGATTTAAAAAATCATCTCAACGATCATGTGTCTGTTCTCTGCAGCAATATTGATGGGAAAGCATTTGTAGCAATTGGAATTTCTGATTCAGTTGTTGCTGCAAAAGGTCTGGATGCAGGCAAGATTATTAAAGAACATGTTGCTCCATTAATTAAAGGTGGTGGCGGCGGACAAAAAAATCTTGCTACTGCGGGTGGAACGGATGTTGGCAACTTGCGGCAGGTGATTGAAAAAGTAAAGAGTTTATTATAAACAGGTCGTCCCGCAAATAACGGGACGATTTTATTTACAGCGTTACAGTTTACTAATATTAACATCAAAACACTCTTTAAAAGTTAAAGGTTTCTAAAATCTGCGAAATAATTCGTAAATAAGAAATAATTCGTACATTAGCTCTGTCAATCAAAAAACTCTATTGTATGAAAAGAATTTCTCTGTACGCATTGGCCTTGGTAGCTGCTACCCAGGTTCTTACCGTTACTGCATCTGCGCAGGATAAAAAAGTAAAAGAAAAAATCGAAAAGAAAGAGCAGATCATCATCCGCAAAAAAGGCGATAGAACTGAAAAAACAACCATCGTTATTGAAGGCGATAAAATAACGGTGAATGGAAAGCCTGTTACTAAAGATGATAAGGATATAATTATCGAACGCTTTGATGGCGATGGTGCCTTTATCATGCGTATGCCAAAGGTTCCCGGCATGAAGAGTTATCCTAAAATGTATCGTTTTGAAGGACCTGAATGGAACCAGGAATTTATGAAGGAATTCAAATTTGATATGAAGGGCGGCGCTTTTCTGGGCGTAATAACTAATGAAAATGATAAAGGTGCAGCTATTGACGAAGTGCAAAAAGAAACAGCAGCTGAAAAAGCAGGCCTGCAAAAAGGCGATATCATTACGAAAGTGGGAGATAAGAAAATCGATGGGCCTGATGACCTGGTTGAAGCTATTACAGCTAAAAAACCAAATGATGAAGTAGAGATAACTTATCTGCGTGATGGGAAAGAAAAGAAAGCAAAAGTAAAACTGGGTGAAAGTAAATTTCCCGGTGAAATGTTTCAGCACCAAATGGAGCTGAAGAATGAATTGTTTAAAGAGAAACAAAGAGTTTTCAAGGACAGGCAATTCGAATTTCAGTACAGAATGCCGCAGGAATTTAAACATTTTGAAGGCGATATGCTGCTCATGCATAACCGTCCGCAACTGGGAGCTACTATACAGGATACGGAAGAAGGAACCGGAGTGAAAGTGCTGGAAGTTGATAAAGATTCTCCTGCTGATAAAGGTGGTTTACAGAAGGACGATGTGATCACTGAAATCAATGGGAAAAAAGTGGAGAATGTGGGTAATGCCCGTGAAGCACTCCGTGAAAAGAACGAAAAAAATATATGGAACCTGAAAGTAACCCGTGGTGGAAACCCTGTAAATATTGAAGTAAAGATCCCGAAGAAATTAAATAAAGCCGATCTGTAAGTTTCGATATTGATCTGATTTAGCCAGTCCCGCTGAAATGCGGGACTTTTTTTGTGCATTTCATCACAGAAGCTTCGGCGTAAAAGGGATATTTTTGCGTTCCATGCCCTGAGCGTAAGTCGAAGGGGCTTGCTTTTTTATCGAGCGAAGTCGAGATAAAGAAGAGTAAAAATAAATTCATGTCAAATTACAGTGATAAATACGAAGCGGTAGTTGGTTTGGAAGTACATGCACAGCTTCTCACCAAAAGCAAATTGTTTTGTGGCGATGAAGCGAGTTTTGGTGCAGAGCCAAACAGGCATATAAGTCCCATCACGCTTGCTCATCCGGGTACTTTACCCAAGATGAATAAGGAAGCAATTGAACTGGCAGTGAGGAATGGGCCTGGCCTGCAACTGTGATATTGAGCAGAAGAATTATTTTGCCCGTAAACATTATTTCTATCCGGATCTGCCAAAAGGCTATCAACTTTCACAACATACCACGCCGATTTGTAAGGGTGGATTTGTAAAAGTAAGATCAGTTGATGGAGAACGGAATATTCAGCTTAACCGGATTCACCTCGAAGAAGATGCAGGCAAGAGTATGCATGATCAGCATGATTTGTATTCAGTTGTTGATTATAACCGTGCAGGTGTTCCGTTGATTGAAATTGTAACAGAACCTGATTTGCATAGTGGCGATGAAGCAGCAGCTTACTTAACAGAGATCCGCAAACTTGTTCGCACATTGAATGTGTGTGATGGAAATATGGACGAAGGAAGCTTGCGCTGCGATGCTAATATTTCCATTCGTTTAAAAGGTGATCCCAAGCTCGGCACAAAAGTGGAGATCAAGAATCTGAACTCAATCCGTTTTTTGAAGAAGGCCGTAGATTATGAAGTGATGCGGATGATTGAAATGAAAGAGAAAGGTGAACAGATTTTTCAGCAAACAAGAGGATTTAATCCGGATGAAGAAACAACGTTTCCTATCCGTACAAAAGAAGATGCAGATGATTACAGGTATATGGTTGATCCAGACCTGCCGCCATTTGTTATTACAGATGAGTTTGTACAAAAAGTAAAAGCTTCTCTTCCTGAAATGTCTGAACAGAAGAAACAGCGTTTTATTCAGCAATACAATTTGCCCGAATATGATGCCGCTTTATTGAGTGAAGAAAAGAGGTGGCTGATTATTTTGAAACAACTGCAACACATACAACGGCATTTAAACAAATTGCTAACTGGCTGCTTGGTCCGGTTAAATCAGTGATGAATGAAGATGGCATTGAAATAAATCAGCTTGCAATCAAACCAAACCAGCTGGCAGAAATTATTCAGTTGGTTGAAGATGGGAAGCTCAGTCATACTATGGCATCCCAAAAATTATTTCCGGCACTCCTGAAACAACCGGGTCAGCCGGCGTTACAATTAGCACAGCAGTTGAACCTGTTGCAGGAAAGGAATGAAGATGCATTGCAGCAGTTGATTGATGAAGTATTGAACAGCATGCCCGATAAAGTAACAGAGTATAAAAAAGGAAAGAAAGGCCTGATCGGTTTGTTTGTTGGTGAAGTAATGAAAAAATCAAAAGGCAAAGCTGATCCTAAAATGCTGAATCAGCTGGTGACCGAAAAATTATCAAATTAAAAAAGAAGAATGAAGAAAACATGGATTGTAGTGGTTGTTGTATTATTTGCAGCAGCCTGCCAGAGTAACGGCAGTAAAAATTTTACTGTAAGTGGCGAAATTAAAAATGCACCTGCAACAGTGGTGTATCTTGAATTGATTGCGTATGACAATATGCCTCCACAGGTAATTGACAGTGTTTCATTGAACAATGGAAAATTTTCATTGAAGGGGAAGGCCGCTGAAGAATCGTTATTGCAGTTACGTTTTCCGCAGATTGAAAAAAGCCCGATGTTCTTTTTGATCAATGATAAATCAAATATTGAACTCACAGCCGACTGGAATGATGTCCGTCAGATCAAATACAAAGGCTCACCTGCTACAGGACGCTTGCAGGAATTTATTGATTCGCTTTCTGCAACACAGCAAAAAATTTATACATTTCAATATGAGCTGCAGAATGTAACACAGGGAGACAGTTTGAAAGCGATTAAACAGGCAGAGATCAACAATATCCTTACAGAGTTTAAAGCGTATCTGAAGAAAACGGCAACAGAAGATAACAGTCCGATGGTAAGTATGTTTGCCGCATCTATTAATGGCGGTGGCGATCCGTTAGAGAATGAAGCGATTTATAATAGTCTTGCTCAGCGTTTTCCCAAGCATGCAGGTATTCAAACCATCGTAAAACAATTCCGTGAAAGCACAACCAATACACAGCAACAACAGCAGCAACCAGCAGGAATTGCTGTTGGCAGTACGGCGCCGGATATTACAATGCCTGATGTAAACGGTAAGAATTTTTCTCTCAGCAGTTTAAAAGGCAAATATGTGCTGGTTGATTTCTGGGCAAGCTGGTGTGGCCCCTGCCGTGCTGAAAACCCAAATTTAGTAGCAGCTTATAATAAGTATAAGGGTAAAAACTTTACCATTCTTGGTGTATCGCTTGATAAAACAAAAGATGCATGGTTACAGGCAATTAAACAAGATGGTTTAATCTGGAACCATATCAGTGATTTAAAATACTGGGAAAGCGGTGCGGTTGCACTTTATGGTTTCAATGGTATTCCTTACAATGTGCTGATCGACCCAAGCGGAAAAATTATTGCAGATAATTTAAGAGGTGGTGAGTTGGAAAGGAAGCTGGCGGAAGTGTTGCAGTAAAATCGTTTCCCTGTTATTGGAAGAAGATTTGAAAAAAAAAGGCTGTCTTATTATAAGACAGCCTTTTTTTATAATTCAAAAACCAATTATTTGGCTAACCTGAATTGATATCCGGTTGAAAGCACTGCCTGAGTATCATCAAGTAGGTCAAGTGAAATTGTGAATGTATTATCGCAGGATGAAAACGTATTGACTCTGCCTGCTGAGCTTCTTACATAAGAAACACCACTAAAACTGGCATTTGTTGCTTGAAGCGGTACGGTAATCGTAAAGGCAGCAGGATTTGACCAATCTAAAAGAATTTTAATATCCGACCACCCATAATCGTACAGATTTTCAATGTAACCTTCAGCTTTTGTAGCACCGGTAGAAACAATATTTTTTACAACTGTTGTATAAGGGCCATAACTGAATGCTCCTGAACCTGAATATTCATTCGTTCTGGTATAATTTCCCAAAAGATTACCGAGAACAACATCGCAATAGCGTTGCATTATAACTTCAAATGAATCTTTACGGTCAACTCCCTTTACACCGGAAAATGTAATTTTTACAGTGTCTTTTCTTCCTGCAGGATATCCGGCAAAAAGCCCCTGTAACCGGAGTGTATCAATTGACGAGCCTCCCTTAATGGTAAGAGTAGCTGGTGAATTGTACTGAACACCACTTACTGCATTACGTGAAGAATACACAAAGTTGATAATCCTGTCCTCGCTTGTAACATTGGTTAATCCAACCGGTATTTTAAAAGCCGGCCCCCCATTGCTTACGAAATAATCTGCACGTAATACTCTGTTGATTGGTACAAACTGAGGAGCAGTAGGTGCTGTAACAATTGAATCCAGATCAACAGAGTAATTATTTTTTTACATGCTGAAAAAAATAATACTAAAACAAAGGCTGCAGCCAGCGTTCGTTTTTTACTCATGTTATTTATAAGATTTTTAATCATTTGATTTTGTTTTTAGGTTTAAGGGTTTTGATCTGCCGGAGTCATCTTTGAGTTGTTATCCAGTTCTCTGGTTGGAATACGCATGAGAAAACCTGCGGCTCCCGGGGCAAGCTGGTAAACAACCGGATTAAAGTTTGGTGCTCCGTGATTACCTGCACCAGTTGGTCTGTTTAAACCTGCACCAGTTCTCTTAATATCAAACAGTGAGAATCCTTCACCCCATAATTCAATACGGCGTTGCAATAAAATTTCACTTACAAGAGCAGCACCGGAGAAAGAAGCAGCACTGTAACCGGGATTACGCAAACCAACCATTGCTTCTAATACAACTCTTGATTCAGCGTCTTTCCCTTGCTTTGCTAAGGCTTCAGCTTCTATCAGGTACATTTCTGATGCACGCATGTACAGGTAATCAGCAGCCCAGCTTCCTACAACAGGCACTGAAAATTTTGTTTGTGTATAGTCTGGTAAAATCGAAGTTCCCGTACCCGGAGTTCTGAAAACTGATTTACGGATATCAGTAGCAGGAATTTTATCATACAGATCTTTTGTGATCTTCTTCTGTCCGCCCAACTGTGCATAACCGAATTGAGTAGCATCAATGTGTGAGAAGAAAGAAGCGAAAATGGTTGCCTTATCAGCCGGAATGAAAGCCCCCCACATCCACTCTGTATTATTAATGCTTGAGAAGCCACTTCTTGAAGTGTATACAGCATTGCTCATTAAGGTATAACCCTGACGTGCATTTTTTGCATAAGTAGCTGCTGTTGTCCAGTCTTCCATAGCCAAAGCGACACGGGCTCTGAAACCTCGTACTACTGTAACGTCAATACGCTCTTTTGATGCCCTTGCTTTACCTGTTAATAAGCTTTCTGCTTTTACAAGATCAGCTACAATCTGAGTATAAACTTCCTGAACTGTACACCTGCCGATTGATTCAGCTGAAACGGTTAATCGTAATGGAACCCCCTTATTACTTTCATTCCCTTTATATGTTTGCTGAAAGTTATTGATCAGGTTAAAGTAAGCCCATGCTCTTAATCCATATGCCTCACCCCGTAAGGTTTCAAGTTCTGCTGTAGCAGTTTGATTAGCTGTATTATCAAGCAATAGAATTGCTCCTTTTAAAATAGCATTGTAATAAAATGACCATACCTGATCAGAACGTGTATTTGTGCCATTAGGCAAAGTCCAGCCGGTATAATTGTAATCAGCATTAAACCAACCATAACCCTGGGTATGAACGACCATATCATTGCCCATAAGATCATTGGCAAGGTCAATGGCTTTTTGCCCGTAGTTATCATGTCCTGTTTGGCCGTTACCACCCCCAAATGCAAATGTTTGCAGGTAGTTACTTGCTGCAGCAGAATTTACTGCCGCAATAGAAGCGTATGCCTGATCTATAGTTATAGCATCAGATGGCTTCGTATCGAGGTACGACTTTTACAACTAACCACAAGCAACGACGCTGCAGTTAATAGCAGAAAGCTGAATAAACGTATTTGTTTCATAATTTCCTGTGTTTTAAATTATAATTTGATTGTTGTTCCAAATGTAATTGTCCGGTACGGCGGGTAACCGGCACCAACATTACCATCAAAACTTTGTTGCGGATCACCACCACTCTTAGCAGTGAAAATATATGCATTATCAATACTCACAAAGAATTGTGCGTCTTTTAAGCGCAGATTCCGTGCAAGTCCTGAACTTAAGTTGTAGCTGAAGGAAACATTTTTAATATTTATATAAGAGGCATCAAACAGAAATCTTGAAGATGCACCATCCTGACCACCTGCATTCTGTAAACGTGGAACATTGGTTACATCTCCTGGCTTTTGCCAACGCTTCTGGATGTCAGTGTGCCATGCAGTACCTGCTGCGCCAGAATGCATGATACTTTGGTAGTTGCCATCATAGAAATGTCCACCATAAGAATAGGTAGTTAAAATGGATAACTGAAAATCCTTATAACGCAAGGAGTTGGTAACGCCACCGTAAATTTTAGGAATGGAAGAAGCACCAACATAATAGAAATCGGCTCTTGTAATATCACTTGTAAGAATACGCTCACCGGTTGGTTTCCCATTTGCGCCTAAAATATCTCTGTAGTAGAGTGATAAACCGGTTGCAGGATCAACGCCGGCAAACTCTCTAAGCCAGAAATCATAAATAGAGCGGCCTTCATTGTACTTTTTATTACCAGTTACAATTCCACCCAGTTCTTTTTGTTTAGGAGGTATTTTTGTCAGCTTGTTTTTGAAATGAGTCGCATTAAAATCAATTTTCCAGTCAAAGTCCTTTTTTTGTATGATGTTATATGCTAATTGTATTTCAATACCATAGTTTTTAGATTCGCCAATATTTTGCCATACATTCGGAAACAAAAACGAAGGCTCTGTTGGTGTTAAAAAAAGCAGATCATCGGATCTTCTGTCAAAATATTCAACCGTACCCTGCAGCCTTCTTTTAAACATTGAGAAATCAACACCATAATTCAATGTCTTATTACCTTCCCATTTCAGGTCTGGGTTAGCAGGCCGTGTTATTGGGGAAAAATTACCAAATCCATCCGCATAATAATAATTGATATATTGATAATATAGGCCAATATTGTCATTTCCTGATTCACCATAACTGGCTTTCAGTTTCAGGTCATTAAGCCAGTCAACATCTTTCATGAAATTCTCCTGCTTGATTCTCCAGCCAATACCTACAGAGTAGAAATTACCCCATCTTACATCGGGCGCAAAACGGGAAGATCCATCAGTCCTAAGCGAGCCGGACAGCAGGTATTTACCATCAAAATCGTAGTTTATGCTGCCAAAATAACTTTCAATTCTATGAAGATCTTCTGAGCTGCTTGGAGGAGCTTCCACTACTGCAGCATTGTTTAATGCTGTTTGACCAGGGTAACTGAATCCGGTTTTTGTAGCTGATAAGAAACTTGTTCTGAATTGATAGTTCTCATGACCAACAAGCGCACGAACATTATGTCTGTCGAATAATTTTTTGTTCCAGGATAATACCTGGTTTCCTGTTAATGAAACATTTTTTTGAGCCGACACAGTTGAGCGTCCTTTCACATTTGATGCATCACCGAATTCACTGTTCTGATAGGTTAATCCATCAACCTGGAAATAGTTCATTCCAAGGGTTGTTTTGAAAGTGAAATCATTCTGGAAACGTATCTCAGCATAGGTATTGATATTGGCGTTTAATCTTTTTTGCTCACGTCTGTCAAGTGCCAGTGAACCAATAAGGTTGGAGTTAGCAGCATAAGGTCGGGCGCCCATTTGAGCAGGTACGCCCCAGTCTAATGCAGGCTTACCATCTGCACCAAGTACAGGAGAACCAGTTGCGTTGTATTGGTAAACCGGGTAGATTGGACCCATTTGACGACTGTAGTAGAAGGGGTTTGAGGTAGCAGTACCACCTGCAAATAACCCTTCTCTTTTATCTGTAGCTCCATCAACTGTAAGTCCCACTTTTAACCAGTTGTTTGCCTCTGTATTTACATCAGCACGGAAGTTGTAACGGTTATAACCTGAGAATTTAGCAATACCCTTTTCATTCAGATAACCACCACTTACCAAATAGTTAGTTTTGTCATTGGCACCTGAAACATTTACGTTCACATTGGTACGTGTTGCGTTCTGAAACAATGCATCAGCCCATGATTCATTCCAGAGCAGTTTTGCATTAGGGTTTAATTTGCCTGTAGTGGCATCAACAAGCTGGTTACCTGGTACATTATAAGCGTTATATACAAGGCCTGAAGAACTTGTCAAAACATTTGATGCACTGGTGCCTGCGGCTGCATATGATTGACCACTGCCAAAAACGTATGAGTTTCTGTAAGATTCCCAAAACAATTCATAATACTCTTTCGCACCAACACGGTCGTATTCAGGAATGCCTCTTGTTGAAATACCATGCCTGATAGAAGCCTGAATTTGCGCAGGTCCTTTCTTACCTTTTTTGGTAGTAATCATTATTACCCCGTTTGCAGCTCTTGATCCATAAAGGTTACTTGCTGCAGCATCTTTCAGCACATCTACTGTTTCAATTTCATCGGAAGCAATGGCTGAAATCGAACCATCATAAGGAATGCCATTTAAAACAATCAGGGGTGATGCAGAAGCATTGATTGATCCAAATCCTCTGATTCTGATATCAGTACCACCGCCTGGGGTACCACCACCATTGGTTGTTGCCAAACCCGGAACAAGACCTTCCAATACCCTGGTAACTGACGTAACCTGTTGTTTTTGGATAGTGGCAGAATTGATTGTACCTGCAGAGCCGGTAAATGTTGATTTTTTTACTGTACCGTAAGGTACACTAACAACAACTTCTGTAAGTTCGTTAACAGCAGAAGTTAAGGCAACGGTAACACTTCCGCTGCCAATATTTACTTCTTTAGCTGTAAAATTCAGTGAAGAAATCACAAGGGTTCTTGAAGATGCAGGTGCATTTAACTCAAACATGCCTTCTGCATTTGTGGTAGTACCGATTGAAGTGCCTTTTACTAATACAGAGGCATTAGCAATAGGAGTTCCATTTTCATCGGTTACCTTACCTGTTACTTTTTTTGATTGAGCCATAAGTGTAAATCCACTTACCAGCAGCACAAACAAAATGCTTACAAGTTTTCTCATACTCGTTTTTTTGGGTTTATTAATGATTAATGTTACCTGTTTTAAACAGGTTTGTTCCATCTAAGGATTGTTGTTAAGGAAAAGAGTTACTGGGTGTAAGCCAATTGGTTAGGAGCAAACAAATATAACAGGTTCTGTTAAATTTTGTTAAGTAAAAGACAGATTTTATGGGCAAATGCTGCTTTGAAGCTGCTTATTTTACGGGTTTTTTGTCTTTTGTACGGGCAGTTGACAAAAGCATGACAGGTAACAGCACAAGATTCGTAATCATTGCCACCAAAAGGGTTAGGGAAGTAAGCCAACCCAATGCCTGCGTACCTCCAAAATCGGAGAAACAGAAAATAACAAAACCAGCAACCAGCACCAACGAAGTATAAATAATGCTGATGCCTGTATGGCGGATGGTTTGCCTTACGGTTTCTTTAATGTCGTAGTTATGGATAGGCAGTTCCTGTTTGTAGTTAATTAAAAACCGGATAGTGACATCAATGGCGATGCCTAATGCCACACTGAAAACCAATACTGTACTTGGTTTCAGGGGAATGCCCACCCAGCCCATTACCCCGGCTGTGATCACCAATGGAACAACATTCGGAATGAGGGAGCAGAACAAAATCCGGAACGAACGGAAGAGGTACAACATGCAAAGGGCAATGAGTAAAAATGCCCACACAATACTTTCTTTCAGCCCGTTGATGATAAATCGGCTGCCTTCTACAAAGGTTACACTGGTGCCCGTAAGTTGAATATTTGCTGAACGGGTTAATCTGGATGAATCAATATCAGCTATAGCAATTGTTTTATTGTTAATTTGATTGGCATAGGTTAGACTATCAAGGTTAAACAAAGAATCAGCTTTGGCCTGTACCTGTACTAATATTTTAGGTAAGCTGTCGCTTCCCACATCGGCCATGTTTACACTGATCCTTGCCCGTTGTTTGCTGCTGTCCATAAAATTTCCCACCAGTTTGGCAAATGTGTTCGTCCTGCTGTTTGCATTTGTATCAGCTTTCATTTGCAGGTAAGGAGCAAGAAAGGCCAGGTCAAATTCATTGGGAATGGTGTACATATTACTGTCGCCATCGTAATAAGCCTGTCTTGCAAATTTCAATCCTTCAGTAAGGGCAATGGCCTTACCCATCTCCGGCCTGTTCTGTAAATAAACTACCAGAGAGTCAATACGGTTGAGGTTGGGGATACTTCTTGTAACACCCTGCTTGCGTTTTGTATCAACCACAATTTCAAGTGGCATTACTCCCGAAAAATGTTTTTCAAAAAATTTCAGATCAACATAGAGTTTATCATTCTTCGGTAAATCATCAACAATATATCCAACTGTTTTTAAGCGAAAGATGCCAACAATAGCAATTGCCATTAAAATTCCTGTAGCAGTGTACGTATATTTTGGATGATTGAACACCCAGTCCTCAATCTTTATGATTGTTCTGTTCAGCCGTTCATTTTCCAGGTAACGGACGTGGCGCTGTTTTGGTGCAGGTAAATAACTCAGCACAATCGGTATAAACAGAAATGAAATTACAAACAATGCCATGATGTTGATACCGGCAACAATTCCAAACTCTCTTAATATCTGGCTTTTAGTAAGTGCAAATACTGCAAAGCCGATGGCCGCAGCAATATTGCAGAAGAGAGTAACGATCCCCATCCGTCCCATCATATTAACAAGCGAAATGTGTTTCTCTCCGCTTTTTTTATACTCTGTATGAAACTTGTTGAGGAAATAAATACAGTTGGGAATTCCTATTACCACCATTAATGGCGGAATCAACGCATTAAGTAAAGTGATTTTAAATCCAAACAATACCATAGTTGCCAAACTGAAGATTACACCCATGATGACTACCACCATGCTGAGCCACATTGCACTAAATGAACGGAAGAAAAGTAACAGAATAAATGCGGAGAGTAAAACCGAACCGAGTAAAAACAGTTTCATTTCAGCAGCAATACGTGTACTCATTTCTGTACGTACCAGCGGTAAGCCGCTGCGGTACATTTCAATGTTGTTATCCTTCCCGAACTTTTCGGTTAACTTCATCAATCCATCAACAGAAGTGTTTCTTCTTTTTGAATTGAGCACATCTTTATTGATGCGCACTGCCATCATGTACACTTTACTGTCAGGATTATAAAGCAGCCCCCTGTAAAACGGGAGGTTTTCAAGCACGAGTCTTGAACTGTCTAACGCAGCCTGTGTTTGAATATTTTCAGGAAAAACAGGAAGTGCTTTTAATTTTTCAGTTGCAGAATCTTTTACAAGGTTAACAGCTGCGCTGATACTGAGGATGTCTTCAACTCCCGGTATTTTTTTAAAGTCTTTTTGTAAGGCAACAAATTTTTGAAAGAAATCTAACTGAAACATGTCTTTCTTTTCAAAACCAATTACCAGCAGGTTTCCGTCTTCGCCGAATTTTTGCTTAAAGGCCTGGTATTCGAGGAACTTTGGATGATCAACCGGGATAGCTTTTGCAAAATCGTAACTCATTTGCACTTTAGAAGCGAAGTAAGTCATCACAGCAGTTGCAAGAAGAACAGCAATTAACAAAGGAAGCCTGTTACGCAACACCCATTTTCCAAGTTGATACCACATGTGTTTCAGATACTTTTAAGATAAGAAAAGCAGCGCAAAGAAACGCCATTCCACCCTAAAAACTCTAAAAAAATGAAGTGTAAATTATTCCTTTCGTTTACCAGCCTGTTTATCTTTTCAATGTCATTTTCTCAGCTAACCCCTGTTGGGCAGTGGCGTGAACATATGGAATACCGTTCGGGTCTTCGGGTAACAGTTTCACCTGAAAAGATTTATGTGGCTTCAAAATTCGGCGCTTATTCTGTGAGTAAGGCTGAAGGGGAAATTGAACGGTTGAACAAAGTAACCGGGCTGCATGATGCAGGTATCCGCAGCATCAAATACAATTCATCGAATAATAAATTACTCATTGCTTATAACAACAGTAATCTCGATGTAGTATATCGAAACGACATTATCAATATTCCCGATATACTCCGCAGCAATGTAGGCGGCGATAAAAATATTTACGATATCAGTTTTGTTAACGACATAGCTTACCTCAGCAGCGGACTTGGAGTAATTGTTGTTGACCTGGCAAAATATGAAATCAGCAGTACGTATTACATGGGAAATAATGGCGGCAATGTAAAAGTGAATGGATTTGCTGCAGATGCCACACGTTTTTTTGCCGCAACAGAAGAAGGATTAAAAGTTGCAAATCAAACTGCGTCTAATTTAAGTGATTACCGTAACTGGACTTTATTAAGCGGAACAAATGGTTTGCCTGCAGGTCCGGCAACACAGGTAATGGTTATACAGGGTAAGGTGATTGTTCAATATTTTACTTCATTATATGTATTAAACGGAAGTATATGGCAATTGCTGTACAATGATGACTGGCGTTGGGAAAATGTGAATGCAAGTGAAGGAAGCATCTTAATCTGCCAGGAAAAAAATGCATGGAATGAACGAAGAGTAATTGTACTGAACACAAATGGAACGGTGAGCACAGTTGTTCAAAACAATAATCAACTCCGTTATCCTTTCCAGGCTGCAAAAAGCGGGAATGAAATCTGGATCGCTGATTTTGAAAAGGGATTGGTGAAAGCTGAAGCAAATTTGTTTGAACGTTATGCAATCAATTCACCTTACGGAAGTGTGGATGGAGAATTGTTTTTCTATAAGAATACATTATATGTTGCAGGCGGAAGTGTAAATGAAGCATGGAATTATCAATATAACGGCACCGGTTTTTTTACATTCAATAATGACGAATGGAAAGATTATAACCGCACCAATCTATCCTGGATGGATACAGTACTGGATATAATCAGCATTGCAGTTGACCCACGCAACAACGCAATCTATGCAGGATCGTTTGGAGGAGGATTGGTGGAGTATGAAAGTGCAACGAAATATAAAATTGATAAGCAGGGTGTGCTGAATGTAACAGTTGGCGATGCCAACAGTTACCGAGTTGGTGGTTTGGCATTTGACGGAGAAAATAATTTATGGATCAGCAATTTTGGAGGCAGTAATAATTTTGTTGTAAAGAAAGCAGATGGTAACTGGAAATCTTTGCGTGTTCCTTTTCTCATCAGCGATAATATGGTTGGGGCTATTTTAATTGATGATGCCAATCAGAAATGGATACAGGTGCCGCAGGGCAATGGATTGCTTTGTTATAATCATGGAACATCTATTGATAACACAGGTGATGACAGGTGGAAATGGTTGCAGACCGGAGTTGGAAACGGTAATCTGCCGGGCAATTTTGTGAATTGTATGGTGAAAGATAAGGATGGTTTCATCTGGCTGGGAACAGATAAAGGCATTGCTATTATACAATGCCCGGGTGAAGTGTTTACAGTAAATGGATGTGAAGCTTATCAACCAATTGTACAGCAGGATAATTTTGCCGGTTATTTATTTGAGAATGAAGAAGTGAAAGCAATGGCTGTTGATGGAGCAAACCGAAAATGGGTGGGTACACATAATGGCGTTTGGCTTATCAGTGCAGATGGAGAAAGAGTAAGTCAACGTTTTACTGTTGATAACAGTCCGTTACTGAGTAATGAAATTATCCGCATTATCATTGATCCAAAAAGCGGGGAAGTATTTTTTTCTACATTCAATGGTATTTGCAGTTACAGAAGTACCGCAACAGAAGCCAGTGAAAATACAGATAAGGTGCTGGTGTTTCCAAGTCCTGTACCTGCAGGATATGAAGGAACAATTGGTATTCGTGGATTGCCTGAAAATTCAATTGTAAAAATTACAGAGCTAAACGGCCGGTTGGTTTATCAAACAAGATCACTTGGTGGCCAGGCTGTATGGAATGGAAGAGATTATAATAATCAGCGGGTATCAAGCGGCGTTTATCTTGTATTGGCAAAAGATCAACTGGGTGCAGAAAAAAAAGTGGGTAAGATTGTGTTCATTAAATAAGTTTCCTTTTGAGTAATGTATTACATACAACAAAGGCAGTGATTCTCCGTACAGTAAAGTATGGCGAAACGAGTTTAATTATTTCTGCATACACCGAGTTGTATGGATTGCAGAGTTATATTGTTCAGGGTGTAAGAACAAGTTCAAAAAAGGGAGCAGGCAAAGCAAATTATTTTCAGCCGGGTTCTATGCTGGAGCTGATCGTGTATCATCATGATCTCAAAAATCTGCAGCGCATCAAAGACTTCAAATGGAGTTACCTCTACGAGCAGCTGTTTGCTGATGTGATTAAAAACAGTGTGCTGTTGTATATGGTTGAACTGCTGCAGAAATGTGTAAAGCAACCGGAGAACAATCCTGACTTGTTTTATTTTATTGAAGATGCATTGATGCAGCTTGATAAATCCGGTGATGCAGTAACAGCCAACTTTCCTCTTTACTTTGCTTTGCACTTAACCAACTTTTTCGGCTTTCAGATAAATACAGAAGAAGCAGATAAATATGACATTCCTGATTTACAGGAAGGAAATTTTGTTTCAACCTATCCGCAACATGTATATTATGTTGATGGAAAAACTGTTGAACTGATCCGTGAGTTATTAAAAGCAATGCAGCCACATGAACTGATTGAAATACCGATGAACTATTTACAAAGAAGGCAGCTGCTTGAAACACTTGAAACCTATTATGCTTTGCATATACCTGAGTTTGGAAAACTAAAAACATTGCCGGTACTGCAGCAAATCATGGAGCCATGATTTTATAACAAGCGTTTTGATTCACTGAAATCTGCACTCAAAATAACTACTCTCGGCTTCTTTCCTTTTTCAAAGCTTCCCAACTGATCGTCCCATTGCAAAGCCTTTGCGCCATTTAATGTGGCCATTTGCAAAGCCTGTTCTTTTGATACAGATGTATGCTTTAGCAATGCTTCCATTTCTTTCGCAATACTTAACTGCCAGTTACTGCTGTAACTGTCGGTCCCTAACACAATCGTACAATTATGTTTCAATAGAAGATCAACTGGTGGAGTGTTGTTTTCAATATACAAATTCGCATTGATGCATAAACAATAGATCAGTTTTAATTCGTTGGCTGCTGCATATTCATTGGCCCAAACAATATCTTCTTCAGGCATATAAGTATTATGAATAAGAAAGATAGTTTGTCTGTTGTTGAAATAAGGAAGATATGAACGGATGCTGCTTTTACCTGTTACAGGAAAAGGGGAGGAATTAATACCAAAGATTTTAAACAGTTTTAAATATTCTCCTCCACCTGTTTTATACAATTCATTTTCGGCAGGGTGCTCCTGGTTATGGATGGAAATGATCTGATCAGCTGTTGCTTCATTGATTAACTGAAATGTTTTTGGTGAAATACTGTAAGGTGCATGTGGTACAAACGATGTGCGGTGTACGGTGTTTGATGTACGAAGTGAGGTTTCTAATTCTTTTGCTACAGTTTGGTAGTGGCTGAAATTCTCATCTGCCTTTGCGTCTGTAAACTCAATACCTCCACAAAATTCTGCCAGCGGATTTTGCTCTTGCTTTTCACCAAAGCAGTATCGGCAGTATTGCCAATATCACCAACGGCAACAATACCATTGTTGAACATTTCTTCTTCCGCTTTTACAATTTCCTGCTGAATCAATTCCTGTTCAAATCCCCGTTTGGTTACAACGGAGCAAAGAAATTCAATCAGTCCGGTATGGGGTGGGATAACATTTTTTAAATGGCTTAACTCTAAATGACAATGTGCATTGATCAGCCCGGGCGAAAGAATGCCTGCGAATTGCTGCACATCATCACCAGCTTCAGCAGTTGAAACAATATCCTGTACTGAACCGTTTTCATCAGTGATTAATACTTTATCTGTATCATAAAGCTTGTATCCATCAAACAATTGATCTGCCCTGAACTTCCTGTATTCCATGCGCTGAATTCTTTTAACTTTGCCGCTCAAATTTAGTACACAAAACTCTCCCTTTAGGGAGTTGGAGGCATAAATGTTAGATAAGTTAGACGCAATAAAAGCAAGATTTGCTGAAATTGGTGTGGCACTCACCAATCCTGAGATTGTAAGTAACAATCAGAAATTTTCTGCTTTGAGTAAAGAATACCGGAGTGTAGAAAAGATTGTGCTTGCAAGAAAAGAATATTTGGAAGTATTGGATGACGTAACCAGTTACAGAGAAGCATTGAATGGCAATGATGCAGAGTTGCGTGAAATGGCCAAAGAAGAACTGCCTTCATTAGAGGAAAAGAAGGAACAGTTGGAAAAACAAATCCGTCAGTTATTGATCCCGAAAGACCCACAGGATGACAAGAATGCAATTCTGGAGATCAGGGCAGGAACGGGTGGCGATGAAGCCAGTTTGTTTGCCGGCGATTTGCTTCGCATGTATACAAGATATTGTGAGCGAAGAGGGTGGAAAACAACCTTAGTTAGTGAAAGTGAAGGAACAGTTGGAGGTTACAAAGAAGTTCAGCTTGAAGTAACTGGTGATGACGTGTACGGCACTTTGAAATTTGAAAGCGGTGTACATCGTGTACAGCGTGTACCTGCAACTGAAACAAGTGGCCGGGTACATACCAGTGCTGCAACAGTTGCAGTAATGCCTGAAGCAGAGGAAGTAGATTTTGAGTTGAGAGAAAGCGATGTAAAAATGGAAACATCACGAAGCGGTGGTGCAGGCGGACAAAATGTAAACAAGGTTGAAACGAAAGTGATGCTTACGCATATACCAACAGGTGTTGTTGTGATTTGTCAAACAGAACGTACACAGTTGGGCAACCGTGAAAAAGCCATGCAAATACTTCGTACACGTTTGTACGAGGAACAGGTGCGGAAACATGAGGAAGAAATTGCCCGTCAACGGAAAAGCCTGGTAAGCACCGGTGACCGGAGCGCCAAGATCAGAACCTATAATTATCCGCAGGGAAGGGTTACTGATCATCGTATCGGACTTACTCTTTATAATTTAGATGCTGTACTCAATGGTGAAATTGATGAGTTGATTGATGCATTGCAGTTTGCTGAAAACACGGAAAAACTTTCTCAACAAAATTAAATTGTTGATGAAAAATTTACACTGATGCAACGCATTTGAGAATTTTTTCAACTACCTTAAGAGTTCAATTTTTTTAACCAAAACCGATTTTATGCTGGAACAATTATTTAACCTTGTTAAAGAACAGGCAGGTGCTGCCATCATCAATAATCCCGATATTCCAAATGAGCGAAATGAAGAGGCGGTTGCAGATGTAACCAATAGTGTGGCCGGTGGATTACAAAATGCCCTGGCTGGTGGCCAGTTTAAGGATGTGCTGAAATTATTAGGTGGCCAGGGAGGCGATTTGCAAAATAATCCAATGGCTAATCAATTATCAGGCAATGCAATCAGCTCATTGATGGACAAGTTTGGTTTAAACCAGGGTCAGGCCGGAAGCATTGTAAGCAACCTGTTGCCGGGTGTTTTACAAAATCTGATCTCTAAAACAAATAATCCAAACGATAACAGTTTTGATTTACAGAGTATTTTCAGTTCGCTTACAGGTGGGAAAACAGGTGGATTGGATCTGCAGGGATTGTTAGGAAAAGTAACACAGGGTGGGGGATTGGATAGGGACGGTGATGGAGATACTGATTTGAATGATGTAATTAATATGGTAAAAGGAGGTGCATCACAACAGCAGCAAAGCGGCGAAGGTGGAATGATGGATCTTGTAAAAGGATTGTTTGGACGATGATGAATTGGCTAATATCTCTTATAAGTAGTTTATTTCCCGATCTGTACAGATCGGGATTTTTTTGCAGTAATAAAACAGATAACTGTCATTTAGGTGCAGTGCGTAATCTTTAGCAACCCCATTTTGCTGTTGGCATGGTTTTGGAAATGTTAGTATGTGCAGTTGTTTGAAAAGAGGCAGAAGGCTTTTAGAAATTTTTAACAACAAGGCAGTAAACTATTCAGAGCGTTTAGCGTCTCAATAGTACAAGTTCTTTAAAGCAGTCAAATTTTCTCATAAGCAGTTAGTTTTGGTTACGGTCTCCCGATTCTTCGGGAGACCCTCTTTTAAAAGCTTCGGGAACGATTGCGTAAGAAGTAGGGAACGTTTGCACAAATATTAACAATTGTGTTACGTTTTAAAATGAAAGAATAGACGAGCTTTGTACTACAAATTCAGATTATAATTTTTTTCTCATAAGCAGTTAGTTTTGGTTTCGACCCCGGTTTCTACCGGGGTTTATCTTTATGGCAAACAGGAGCCAGCCGACAACTGCCCCCATTCCATCTGCAACCATATCCCAAACGTCAAAATCACGCCCGGTCCATAGTTGAACATACTCCATTAAAATACCATAAAAGGTTGAAATAAGAGTTACTGCAAACAGGGCAAGAAGAAATTTTGTTTTAGACCTTTTTTTTGTTTGCAGGTAGTAACCCCACAAAGCAACCAGCGTAAAAAAAAGAATGAAATGAATGACTTTATCAATATGCGTTAACTCAATCTTATTTTCAGTTGGCAGCTTAATAGACGGCATTGCAAGTAATATAAAAACAATGACCGACCAAAGAATGGCCGGCCACTTCGTTCTTAAATATTGTTGAACCTTTTCTTTCATTATGCTACCAATGCTGAATAGGCGGCAGCTGTAAGTAAAGCTTCTACATCTGCAGGATTGTTCACTGTAACTTTTACCATCCAGCCTTCACCATATGGATCACTGTTCACCGCTTCGGGTTTATCGTTCAATGCAGCGTTGATTTCTGTAACAGTTCCAGCAACGGGTAAAAACAAATCGCTCACCGTTTTTACTGCTTCCACCGTTCCGAAAATTTCTTCGGCATTCAATGCCTTACCAACTGTGTTGATATCCACATACACAATATCACCCAACTCCCGCTGAGCAAAATCAGTAATACCAATTGTTGCAATATTGCCTTCTAAGCTGATCCATTCGTGGTCTTTTGTGTAGCGGAGATTTTCGGGAAAATTCATGATATTTTAGTTTGTTTTGAGCGCTGCTAAATTGACTGTTTTCTATGAATCAGAAAAATATAAATTTCTTCTTCAACCGCATTTTGATGATACGGACATCTTCTTTTGGCCGGTTGTACTGATCTCTTGTTCCGTTCGCAATTTTATCCACCACATCCATTCCTTTAATCACTATGCCGAAGATGGTATAATTCTGATCGAGATGCGGGCTACCGCCAATGGTCTTATATACTTCACGGTGGTTGAGCGGAATTTTTCTTCCACCCAGGCGTTTTATTTCCACCTCATTCAATGAGCTGTCTGTATGTTTCTTTCCCTGTACAATATAGAACTGGCAACTGCTGCTGGCCTTCTCGGGGTTATTATCTCTTGCAGCTGCTAAAACACCACGTTTGTGAAAAAGCGATGTATCAAATTCAGCGGGAATCGTATACTTCAACCCGCCACTTCCATATCGTTTTCCTGGTTCAGGTTTCCGGGTATCAGGATCACCTGCCTGGATCATGAAATCTTTAATCACCCGGTGAAAAATAATACTGTCGTAGAATTTCTGTTTCACCAGTTTAATAAAATTGTCCCTGTGTTTGGGCGTTTTATCACTGAGCAAAACCACAATTGTTCCCTTGCCGGTAACAATTTTTACTTTTCTTTTTTTTGCTTCGGCTGATGTAAACAGGCAGATCAAACCAAGAAATAATATGAACCTCTTCATTTAAAGTCCTTTTTGTTCAAAGTAAAGCAAAACATGATCTTTAATAAAATCTTCCTGCTCTTTCATTTCAAGTGCGGGCATTGCTTTGAGTTGTTTGAAATGAGGCCATCCATCAGCATCAAACTGATCAAACTCAAAATAACCGCTTTGGCTAAGCAAAGAACAGACAGCTACATGCATCAGGTCCTGCTTTTGTTCCTTCGTATATTTTTCACGTAATTGTCCATATTCCTGAATTCCGATCAGGAACAGCACAGCCTCCAGATCGGGTTTCTTACCAAAACGCTCAACCAGCTTCTGCTCAAGGTTCATCCACCGTACAAATAAATCATTTGCTGCATCCATAGGGCGCAAAGATAACAGTTAGTGAATAGCCGATAGCCGCAAGTCAATAGCCTTTGGTGAACAGACTCACTACTAACTACTACGGGCTTACGACTTTTTCCCAAGTTCGGCCGCATTTTTGCAAAGGAGGAAATGAAATCCTGACAATAACGTTTATAAATTGATTTTCCCTGTTGAACGGGGGATTGTATTTTCACAACCTAAACCAAGATTACATGTTAAAAACCGCAGAAGACATCAAAATCCTGAATGAGAAAATTCAATATGCCGGTTCTTTTTTAGACAGGTTGCGTACAGAAGTTGGAAAAGTGATCGTTGGACAGCAGCACATGATTGACCGTTTGTTGATTGGCCTCCTGGGCAATGGACATATTTTGCTGGAGGGTGTGCCCGGTCTTGCAAAAACACTTGCTATAAAAACACTGTCACAGGCAGTTAATGCCAAATTCAGCCGTATTCAGTTTACTCCCGATATGTTGCCTGCCGATGTAATCGGCACCATGATTTATAATCAGCAAAAAAACGAGTTTTTCGTAAGGCGTGGTCCCATCTTCGCCAATTTTGTTTTGGCCGATGAAATCAACCGTGCCCCGGCAAAAGTGCAGAGTGCCTTGCTTGAATCAATGCAGGAACGCCAGGTAACCATTGGTGAACACACATATAAACTGGAAGAACCTTTTCTTGTTCTTGCTACTCAAAATCCATTAGAGCAGGAAGGAACCTATCCTTTGCCGGAAGCACAGCAGGATCGTTTTATGCTGAAGGTGGTAATTGATTATCCAAAGAAAGAAGAAGAGCTGATGATTATTCGGCAGAATACACAACAAATAGCAACGCCAACCATTAATCCTGTTGTATCCATGCGTGAAGTAATGGATGCAAGAGATCTGGCACGCACCATTTATATGGATGAAAAAATCGAGAACTATATTCTTGATCTTGTTTTTGCTACCCGTAAACCTGAGCAGGTTGGTTTGAGTAATTTGAAACCCTTGCTTGCTTATGGCGGCTCACCAAGAGCATCAATCAATATGGCGCTGGCATCAAAATCAGTTGCCTTCATTAACAAAAGAGGGTATGTATTACCTGAAGATGTGCGGATGATTGCAGCCGATGTTTTACGTCATCGTATTGGGCTTACCTATGAAGCAGAAGCTGAAAATATTTCTGTGGAAGAAATTATTAAACAGGTGCTGAATACGGTGAAGGTTCCTTAAGCCCTCTAACCCCTAAAGAGGGAATGTACAATATCACTCAAATGCAAAAAATACATTCATCAGATCATAAACATTCAATAGTAAAGCCTCCCTTCAGGGAGGTTTGGAGGGTATGTTAACTACAGAAGAAATATTAAAAAAAGTAAGGGCGCTTGAAATTAAAAGCAAGCGGCTTACCAACCATATGTTCACCGGTGAATATCATTCGGCGTTCAAAGGGCAGGGTATGAGTTATAAGGAGGTAAGAGAATACCAGCCGGGCGATGATATACGTTTTATCGACTGGAATGTGAGTGCACGGTATGCACATCCTTACAGTAAGGTTTTTGAAGAAGAACGGGAGTTGAGTTTGTTTTTACTGATTGATAACAGTGCCAGCATCAGCTTTGGTACTCATCTGCAACGAAAAAAAGATTTAGTGACTGAAATTGCCGCAGTGCTTGCTTTCTCAGCAGTAAACAATAATGATAAGGTTGGCGCTATTTTGTTTGGCGATAAAGTGCAGAAATTTATTGCACCTAAAAAAGCAAAGCAGCATACATTATATATTGTACGAGAGATGCTCAGCAATGATGCAAAGTCAAAGCAAACAAATTATCATGATGCTTTCAGGATGTTTAATAATGTTTGCCCCCGAAGAAGTATTTGTTTTTTGATCAGTGATTTTTTAGGTGCCGGGTATGAAGATGCTTTACGTGTGGCTTCTAAAAAACATGATGTGATCGGCATTAAAATTTATGATCAGTTAGATATGAAACTGCCTGATGCAGGGTTATTGCAGGTGGCTGATGCTGAAACAGGTGAGCAACGGTGGATTGATACATCGAATGCACAGATACGATTTGACTACGAAAAAGATTTTCACAAGCATAATGATTATGTAAAGGATGTGTTCCGGAAAGCCGGTGCCGATCTGCTTCATATGCGTGCAGGGGATGACTATGTAAAAGTGTTACAGAAATTTTTTATTAACAGGAGCAGATGATCAGAAGAGTATTTGTTATATCGGTTGGATGTATGCTGATGGGATTGTTTTCATTTGCCCAGATCACCCCGGTTATTACTTCCGATAAAGAGAAAATATTCATTGGTGAACCTTTTAAGATCACACTTGAACTGAAAGCAATTGACCGCAATGCCGGTGTGCAATGGAAATTCCCAGACAGCATCCCTCACTTCGAGTATGTAAGCTTTGATACTTCAGATATTTTAAAGCGTGTAATAACCATTACCAGTTTTGACAGTGGCTTATGGTCCATTGATAATATTGAAGTTGTTGTTCCATCCAATGTGAATGATAAGGCTGTGCTGTTAAAGTTCCCTTCGAAAGAAATCTTAATTGAATATGATACAACTGGCAGCCAGGTATTGAATGATGTGAAGCCGATCATTGAAGTGAATGCCGGTGAAAAACGGATTGGTTATGCTGTTGCTGCAGCTGCATTGCTCAGTTTACTGCTGCTGATTATTTTATTCAGAAGATGGAAGAAAAAGAAAATTGTTATTGCTGATGAAGACTCCAACTATTCCCCGCTGGAAGATTTTATCAGAACAATTGAAAAACTGAAACAGCAGAGCTGGAACGAGCAATTGGAACAGAAACAAAATTTTTCTGAATTATCGCAGGCTGTAAAACGATATTTTGAGCGAATCCTTCGTCAGCCATTTTCCCGTGTTACAACAGATGAGTTGATGATGGACTTAAAACCGCATTTGCTGACTGAACAATTCCTTTCCATTACTCAAACACTCCGGCTTGCTGATGCTGTTAAGTTTGCAAAATTCACCGCACCAAAAGATGACTGGATGAATGCACTGGCTGGAACAGAAACAGTAATTAAAAAACTGGATATAGAAAGGAAGCCAAATGATTAATGAATGGTATCAACATATCGTCTTTGCATATCCTATTCTGTTATGGCTGTTATTATTATTGCCCATACTGATTGTTTGGTACATCCTGCGTGAAAAAAAATCTTCCTCATCAGTTACCGTTTCTTCTTTAGGTATTTACAGAAAGCAAAGCAGTTCATTGAATGTTATGCGCCATTTGCCCTTTGTTCTGCGCCTGCTTTCATTGGCATTATTGATTGTTGCCATTGCCAGACCTCAAACAAGAAGCAATGAGGAACGGGTGGAAGGCGAAGGAATTGATATTGTTCTTTGCATGGATGTAAGCGGCAGTATGCTGGCAGAAGATTTTAGCCCCAACAGGATGGAGGCCATGAAACAAGTGGCTGCTGATTTTGTGGATGCAAGAAAAACAGACCGGATTGGCCTGGTAATTTTTTCAGGCGAACCGTTTACACAATGTCCTATAACTACTGATCATGCTGCATTAAAAAGCCAAATCTATGCAGTGCGCAGTGGAATTTTACAGGATGGTACAGCAATCGGTTCAGGTTTGGCAACAAGTGTGGAACGATTGAAAAAAAGCAAATCAAAAAGCAAGATCATTATCCTTTTAACAGATGGCGAAAATAATGGTGGCATGATACCACCCAATACCGCCAAGGAAATAGCAAAAGCTTACAATATTAAAGTGTATACTATTGGGATGGGTACCGAAGGTTTTGCCAGCATGCCGCAGCAAACAAGCGCCGGAATAGTGAGGAGCATGGAAAAAGTGAATATTGATGAAAGGTTGCTTACTGAAATTGCAAGAGAAACAGGTGGCAGCTATTTCCGGGCTAAAGACAATGAAAGCCTGTCGAATATTTATACTGAAATTGACAAGCTTGAAAAGTCAAAAATCGAAACCAGCAGCTTTGCCCGTTATGCTGAAGAATTTTATCTGCTGGCGATAGCAGCTGCTGTATTACTGTTGATTGAAGTTTGGTTACGGTATAAGATGTTTCGAAAGTTTCCATAACAGATGTTTTCCTCCTTTCTGTGCCTACGTGGCAATCTATTCCTTTTCTTTGCAATCAATGCAGGCACTCATTTATAAATCAACAGGTAACTGGTATGTTGCAAAAACAGAAAAAGGCGATTTTGTGCGTGCAAGAATTAAAGGAAAATTTAAGATCGACGGCATTACATCTACCAACCCCATTGCTGTAGGCGACATTGTAGAAGTGGAAATGGAAAACGAGCTGGAGCAAACCGCCATGATCATTGAAATTTATGAGCGAAGGAATTACATCAACCGTAAATCGCCCCATCAAAAATATCAACATCATATTGTTGCTGCCAACCTCGATCAAAGCATGCTTTTTGCCACCATGAAAGAACCCAGAACCTCTCAGGGTTTTATTGATCGTTTTGTTATTGCATCAGAAGCATATCATATTCCCAGTGTAATCGTTTTCAACAAGTCGGATGTTTACCGCAAGAAGGAAATGGATATGTATGAAGAGTGGAAGGATATGTATGAAGCGGTTGGTTATAAAGTGTTCCTTATGTCTATGGAAAAAAATGAAGGTGTTGATGCGGTAAAAGAAATGCTGAAGGATAAGATCACATTAGTCAGCGGTCATTCAGGAGTTGGCAAATCAACCTTTATTAATGCAATTATGCCCAATCTTGACTTACGCACAGAAGAGGTTAGCGGCTGGAGCGGAAAAGGGATGCACACTACAACTTTTGCGGAAATGTACGATCTGCCTCCCGATAGTTATCGGGATGGCGGTAAGATCATCGACACACCGGGTGTAAAAGAATTTGGTGTAGTGGATATCAGTAAGCAGGAACTATCGCATTATTTTCCTGAAATGAGAGTATTGATCAACGATTGCCAGTTTAATAATTGCCTGCACCTGGAAGAGCCTAGCTGCGCCATCAAATCGGCAGTTGCAAATGAAACCATTCATCCGTTGCGGTTCATCAGTTATTGCGGCATACTGGCCACGATAGAGGAAAAGAAATATTAATCATCAGACTTCTGATGGATCAGCATCTTTCAACGCATCCACTAATTCGGCAATGGCTGCATTTTCAAAATGTTCACTTTTTTCTTCCAGCGAAGGAAAAACAGAAATTCCGTTGAAAATATTAAATGTGAGAGTAAGGGCAGTTCCTTTGTAAAGAAAGTCCCAGTACAAAGCCTCGAAATCATCCAGCTTCTTGGTGAAGGAGATTTTCAGTTTGTCTGCCAGTAAATCGGCCCAGCGATGAAATTTTTCGTAGCTGGCGTCGTCATCAAGGATCGCCTCGCTATATCCAACATGGTTGCGTAATGTGGGATTCATAGTGGTATTTTTTTGGTGTTATTGATACAGGGTTAGTATCCTGTTATTTTCTTTATTTAGCTATTAAATTTTTTTGCTCTTTTTACTTTTTCACCACTCAAAAGCTTTTCAGCTCCCACATTCTTTCCATTGGTTGGACAGCCTTCCTTAGGTGTACGTTTAAACACGTTGCAACTACTCATCATAAAGGACACCAAAAAGAGTACAAGTGCTGCTTTAATTAATTGTTTCATGTTGTTTTTAGTTTATTCTTTTGGATATAGGACAATGTTTATACCAGATTAGTCTTTTTCAGTTAAAACATCTTTAAACCAGCCCGAATATTTGATATAATTCTCAGCAATCCGGTTAATTTCACCATGAATCAGTTCCTGGCTGATGTCTTTTACTTTTTTGGCCGGAACACCTGCATAGATACTGCCCGCTTCCACAATTGTTCCTTCTAAAACCACTGCACCTGCAGCAACAATTGAATTGCTGTTGATTACTGCATTATCCATTACAATGGCTCCCATTCCTATCAGCACATCATCATGAAGGGTGCATCCGTGTACTATTGCATTATGACCGATGCTTACATTATTACCAACGATTGTTTTCGTTTTCTGGTATGTTGCATGAAGCACTGCTCCATCCTGCACATTCACTTTGTTTCCCAAACGGATACTGTTTACATCGCCCCTTACAACCGCATTGAACCATACGCTGCAATGATCGCCCATTATTACATCTCCTACAATAGTTGCATTGGGAGCGATAAAACAATCGTCACCAAATTGAGGAAAAACGCCTTCTACCGGGAGAATGATGGGCATACGGAATGTGGGTTTGATAGCAGGTAAAGTTCGTTAAGTTTTTTGAGTGTTCATAATTGTTAAAGGCTTTTTTACAGATTTAAATGAAGTTTTTTTAAAATAACCGTGAAAGACAGATTTTATGGTGAGGAAGGCGTTTAAACCTCACGGTAATTTAACGACATTTGCCTCGCATGAATCAACGGGAACTCTTTTTAAAACATGTTGCACAAACTTCGCCAAAACCGCTTGCTTTGGAAATTGTAAAAGCAGAAGGTTGCCGATTGTGGGATGCTGAAGGGAAAGAATACCTCGACCTGATTGCAGGAATCAGCGTTTGTAATGTGGGGCACAGACATCCAAAGGTGGTGAAAGCAATCAAAGCCCAGGTTGATCAGTATATGCACCTGCTGGTGTATGGTGAGTTCGTACAGAGTCCACAGGTGCAGTATGCCAAACTCCTCACCGATTATCTTCCTTCATCCCTGAATGCTGTTTACTTCACCAACTCAGGATCGGAAGCAACAGAAGGAGCCATGAAGCTAGCCAAGAGAGTAACAGGTCGTACAGAGATTGTTGCCTTCAACAACAGTTATCATGGAAGTTCGCAGGGAGCTTTAAGCGTAATGGGTGATGAATACTGGCGAAATGCATTTCGACCCTTATTGCCGGGAGTTTACCACGCCGGGTACAATTCATTGGAAGACCTGCAACTCATTACTTCAAATACAGCCTGCGTTATTGCTGAAACCATACAGGCTGAAGCAGGAGTGAATGCACCTTTGAAAGAATGGATCATTGCTATACGTAACCGTTGTACTGAAACAGGTGCTTTACTGATATTGGATGAAATTCAATGTGGATTCGGACGGAACGGATCACTCTGGGCTTTTGAACAGTTTAGCATTGTGCCAGATATTTTACTGTTGGGGAAAGCCCTTGGCGGAGGAATGCCAGTGGGTGCATTTATTGCAGATAAAGAATTGATGTGGAAGCTGACAGAGAATCCTGTACTTGGACACATCACCACTTTTGGTGGACATCCGGTCAGTTGTGCTGCAGGTATGGCTGCAATGAAAGTTTTGTTTGAAGAGAAATTAGTTGAAACTGTATTTGAAAAAGAAATTTTATTCCGCACTTTATTACATCATCCGAAAATTATTGCCGTTCGTTCAAGAGGGTTAATGATTGCAGTTGAGTTCGACAGCTTTGAAACGAACAAAAAGATCATTGATGCCTGTATTGCACAAGGGGTACTGACCGATTGGTTTTTATTTGCACCGAAATGTATGCGGATAGCTCCGCCGCTAACTATTACAGATGAGGAGATAAGGAAGGCATGTGCCGTAATTCTTGCCTGTTTGGATTAACTGTATCAGATTCTCATTTTATATCTGTTTTCCTTTTATTTTTATGGAAGCCTAACATAATCGCATGAAAAAAAGTACCACTGTATCTCTATGCAACATCCGTTCTTTTATTCTTCTCTTCCTGTATATTAGCTGTACTCAATTCTCATCCGCTCAAACGTCGGTTGTTAAAAATAAGTACCCTTCAACCTTACTGTGGCGTATTTCTGGAAATGGTTTGAGCAAACCATCCTATTTGTACGGTACTATCCATTTAACTGATAAGCGCCTGTTTTATTTCGGCGATTCCCTGTATAAAGCCATTGAACAAACAGAAGGCTTCGCCATTGAAATTAACCCCGATGAGTTGTCAACTCAACTGATACAATCTTTTACAAAAGAAGATAAAAGCGCTTTATTGAAAGATGCTGTTGATAAGGAAAGCTACGACCGGATAGAAAAGAAACTGGAAAAAAAGTATGGCTTTAAAGCCGACCGTTTAACAAAACGGCAGGCTTACCTCGCCAGGAATGAATGGATGAAGGATATGAAGAAGTCTGATGATATGAATACGGTTATGGACGCATGGCTGTATAATATCGCAAGGCAAATGGGAAAATGGACTGGTGGTATAGAAGACCTGAACGATCAGCTGAGCTTAATTGAAAAGGATGAAGCCGATTTTTCCTTTGAGGATTTACTGATCGACAAAAAAATAATGCAGGGGGGACTTAATTACCTGATTGATTTATACCTGTCGCAGGATTTGCAGGCCCTTGATGATTTTTTTAATCATAGCACTGAAAGTAAAAAAGATGAATGGCTGATTAAGCGGAATATTAAGATGGCTCACAGGATGGACAGCCTGCTCAGGTTCAGAACACATTTTTTTGCAATAGGCGCTGCTCATCTGCCCGGCGATTCAGGTGTAATAAAACTCTTACTACAAAAAGGATTTCATGTAGAGCCGGTTTTTTCATCAGCAAAAATTTCACCTGATGATTATAAAGTTGAGGAAGGGAAAATGAAGTGGCAATCATTTATACCAACTGACAGCCTGTATCATGTTTCATTTCCTTCCAAATCGGCTACAATGTTTATTAGCGGAAATGTAGTGAAAATGGAAATGTGTATTGATATTCCCACCGCAACATACTATATCACAGCTGCGGTGCCTAATATGCGGCAGGGCACAAATAAAGAAAAGCTTATAGAAGAAATGCTGCAGGGGTTTACAAAAGGAAGTAAAATTATTGAGCGTAAGAAAATTAGTGAGGATGGACAAACCGGTTTGGAAGTTCTGGTTGAAAAAGAAGGCTTTCTGCGTGTACGTGGATTTATAAAAGGAAACTATGCGTTCATGACTGTAATGGGTCATGAAACTAAAAAAGAAATGCTGAAAGGAGAAATGGCTGCACGCTTCTTTTCTTCCTTTTCCGTAAGTGATAAAGCCCTGCTGATTTCAGATGGCATGAAAACTTTTTCTAATGAAGAATCAGGGTTCAGTATTTTATTGCCAACTACACCTGAGCTAATGCCGAATGAGGCGGTTGAAGAAGGATGGATCTCTAAAACCTATTCTTCTTTTGATACCAAAAGCAACGTGTACTTTATGATGAAAATAAAAAGTACAGGGCCCGGTTATTATCTTAACGGTGATTCCAATTATTTTGATACACAGAGGCAGGGCTGGAAAACAATACTGAAGGAACTGAAAGCAGAAAAATATTTCAACCTTGGTGAGTTCCCTGTGATGCAGTATGATTTTATGATGGAGAAGGGTAAAGAAAAAGCCATGTGCAGATCATTAACCATTAACAGGGGTAACCGTTCATACCTGTTGCTGGCTGTAACTGAAAAGGATGGAGAAATCAATGATGCAATCAAAGTGTTTTTCAATTCATTTCAGTTAATTGATTATAAAAAAGCAAACTGGAGTACACAACAATCTCCTGATGGACATTTTTCAGGTTTTACGCCTGCACCAGTAAAAATTAGTATGAAGAAAGATGAAGATGGGAATGAAACCGGTTTATACAGTTATGTTTCTTATGATTCGCTTTCAGCTGTTTCTTTTGAGTTAACCAAAGTAAGTTACGTTGATTATTACCACGCCGAAACTGACAGCGCCGCATTTTATGATGCTATGTATACGCAGATTGGAACAACCGATTCTGTTTTAAGCAAACGATATACTATGAACGGGAACGATAAATCGCAGGATGTAATAGTGAGATTGAAAGGCAATCAGAATCTCCGCCGTATGCGGTTGGTTCTACATAACGATACGATGTACATTGCGTTTGCTTTGCTTCAACCGAAATTCATTGATCTGCCTGAAGTAAATAAGTATTTTGATGAAATAAGAGTATTAACAGCTCCCACAGGCATTACCATTTTTAAAAAGAAAACAAAAGAGCTCTTACTTGATCTTTCCTCAGGTGATTCTGCCAGGTTTGCAGTTGCTGCAGAACAGATTGATAAGATAAATTTTGGTAAGGAAGATCTTCCCTTTCTGAAAGAAGCGTTGCTGAAACAGTATGATAACGAAACAGAAAAGCATGAGGGTATTTACAATACCATAGCAGATATTATTGCTGATCTGAACGATTCTTCCGTAGTAAGTTTTGTTAAGAAAAAATATTTTTCTCCAACTCTTGATAATGAAGCGCAAAAACTGGCAATGCTGAGGTTGCTGGCATTAACAAAAACAAAGGAAAGCTATACTGTATTAAAAGAGCTGATACTTGCTGAACCTCCTTTAGTGGAATATATGTATCCGCTTCAATCTGTTATTTCAGATTCATTGCAGCTTACCAAAATACTGTTTCCGGAACTGATGGGTTTGAGCAGTGATTCGTTGTTTGCTGATTTTACAGCAGACCTTGCCAATCAATTGCTCGACAGCAGTTATATTACTATCGCCTCTATAAAACCGTTTGAAAAAAATCTTCTTCTTACCTGTGAGTCTATCATTGAAAAGCTGAAGGCTGATCCGGAAACTGATGTATATAGTTATGATGAAAGCCTGCACCTTCTTGGCCGCTTAAATAGTGCTGAAGGGAATAAACTGCTGCAAAAAATAGTTCTTCTGAAACAGAAGATCCTGAACAGGATCATAATCACAGATTTGCTGTTGAATAAGCAGACAGTACCAAAAGAAATCATTGAATTTCAGGCAGCTGATAAAGAGTATCGTTTTTCGTTTTATTACAGGCTGGAGGAAAATGGGCTTACTGCTTTCTTCCCCTCAAAATACAGTACACAAAAATCAATTGCTGAATCGGATGTGTATAATATGGCCAGTGATGAGTATGAAGTGGAAGAGATTGTGTACATCAGGGAGAAGGTAAGTGAGTATGACAAGGAGCAAAAACGTTTTCATCTCTTCAAGGTTAAAGTGGAAGGAAGCTGGTATCTCGGAATTTCAGGCGGATATGAAATGGATTCAAAAATTATTCACATGAAAAAGGGGAAAGATGTTGGTGGTATTTACTGGGAAGAAGAATTTGATATGAAAAAAGTGAATGAACAGTTTGAAGCATATATAAAGGAAAGTGTTGAGGAAGAATAAAGGAATTAAAACTGTATCCGGAAGCTTCCGAAAATCCCAAAGCGCCTGTATTTTTCTGTTGGCATTGGTAACGGTAATAATCGCCATACAAAATCAATTCGCAGCACCCGTAAAATATTATCAACACCGGTACCCAGTTCCATATAGGTTTTTCCATTGAGCGATTGAAACTGGTGACCATTATCAAAAACAGTTCCTACCTGGTTGAATGATTTGTTTGCATTACTTAAACCGCCCCATAAAGTTTTGGCCGTCCAGAACTGGCGGAATTTTAATTTTCTTGTGGGGGCCAGTAAGCGAAATACCCCGTTTCCGAAATTATGTTCAATATTTATTCCTGCATATTCATCACTCAAAAACTCAAAACGATTCATGAGGCTGTAAGCATATTTGTTGTAGTAATACATTTCATTACCCGGATGAATTTCAAGTAAAGGAAAAGGAAGTGTGCCAAAGATCTTTCCACCATAAATGTTGTAATAAATCTCACCGTAGTTGGCAACTTTAAAATAATCATGCACCGAGAAGCTCAATTTATGATACTGATAATTGCTTTTTAAAAAACCCGGAAAGCCTCTTGAGTATTTTATTTCTCCTATTGGATAAGGGCTTCCCAAACTGCTTCTTAAAAAAGTTCCTTCAAGGAAACGTTCCAAATAAGCAAAGCGGATACGGAATCCTATTTCTGCATTATTCAAAGAATCACCAACGCCGCTTTTATAAATACTGTTATCAGGTAGTGAACGAACGGGATCGAATTTCTTCCTGGTGGCCGACACTTCAAATGTAAACCCACTATGGGTTTCTTTCGAAAATTCGATACGTGTCTGTTCTACTTTCATGAATTTGCTGGGCACCTGTTTTTTACGCACCGCCAGTGCAAAGATGTTATCCGTTCCTACTTCATCATAGTAAACCTGTCCGTTATCATAATCGTTGGCATAAGATACATACAGTCTGGTGCGTGGGTTTTTTCGGAAAAGATGTGTGATTTCTGCACGACCCTTAAACTTCTGATCTTTAAAACCATAAGCAAGATAACCACGCAGCCACCATGTTTTGCTGAAGTTTGTACTGGTGCCAATATCAAGTCTTGTTCTGAAACCTTCAATAACATTTGCACTCATTACATTAAACCATGGTCCGTATTCAAAGCTTCCAAATGCTTTATAACCTGTTCCTAAAAAACTTACAATATCACTGTAGCGTTTAAACAAAGGCATGCTCTGTAAAGTATCAATCATATTGTAAATGGCCTTCTCATTCTTTTCTAATTCTTCATGCCTCGATTCTGTCCAGTATGCTTCCGGTTGTTCAGTTGAGCCGGGCATTAAAACAGTTTCTTCGAGTTTTTTATTTTTTCGGAGTGTTTCCCATACAATGCCTGAGTTTACCAGCACATCTTCGTAAGTTGTTGTTTTGCGACCAGTAACTCCAAACTTTTGTTTCCCAATAGCTGATACATCAATAATGAATTTATCCTTTGAAATAAACCAGGTACTGTCATTAATGAGTTTATACTCCTGCACAATGCTCAGCTTATCAACATAATTTACGTTGGCTTCTTTTGATAAGCGCAGGTTCATTTTCTGAATGGCGAAGGTCGTATCATGCACCCAGCAATCAGCTTCAAATGTATTTTCGCCTTTGCGTTTAGGTGTAAACACTAAATGAAAGAAACGTTTACCTGCAACATACTGTGTATCGATTAAGCGGTAACTGTAAAAAGCATCGCCGTTATCACTGATGGGGCTGATGAAACGTTTATCAAAAATGGGGATATAATTATTGTACACATTAATGTTCTGATCCATACCACCCAACAGCTTCTGCACACTTTCGTTTTTTAAACCGGATGTACGGCTGGCTTTTATTTCTTCCCTTCTTTTAAGCGGATCTTTCTGGAAATAATAATCAGAAATTGTTTCGGTCAGGAATACAGGAAGAAAAGGTTTTTCTTCACTGGTGCTGTCAATGGTTTGGTCAATGATAAAACCAAAGGGGCGGAGAGGACGGATATTTTTGAATTTTTCTTTATTGAGTTTATTCAAATCAACTTCTAACTTATTATAAAGTTCATAACCAAAGTTTTCAAAGCGGTAGCGATCGTTAAAAGGCTTCTGTTTCACCACTTTCCGCCAGAGAATCCAGCCCCTGCTGTATTTTGATTTCACCACAACTTCTTTTCCATCACCGCCACGTTCCATATTAATAAGCAGAAAAAGACTGTCACCTGTAAAGGCAGGAATTGCCAGAGAAAGCGATTTATAACCAACATAAGTTACCAGCAGTGAATCACCGTGTCTGTAATCGGGTAAATGAAAAGTAAAACCTCCGGCAGAATCACTCAGTTTTCCAAAACCTGATTTTTTCAGTACTACAGAAGCGAAAGGAATGGCCTCATCAGAATGCGAATCTTTGATAATGCCACTGATCACTTTTGTTTGTGCAAAAGTGACGGTTACAGAGAATAACAGGAAAAAAAATACAAAGACGAACTTCATTCGGTTGGTAATACTTATAATCAAAGTTTAAAATTAGGAAATCCAGCGGTGAGAGGCAGGTTTTGTTTGATGACTATGCTCATTCATTTTACAAGTTTCTGTTAAAAAAGAGCAATACAATTTGGAAAGTAAAGAAATTATGTGTTTACTTTGTATTTCAAAGTGCTTTTATGAACAGCCAAAATCAATCACTCGAAACATTAGCCGATATCAAAAAAATGATGGACCGCAGCAGCCGGTTTATCAGCCTAAGTGGACTCAGTGGAATTGCTGCAGGTTCCTGTGCATTGGTTGGAGCATGGTTTGCAAAGCCTGTAATAGACAGAGGGAAAGGAACTGGTATCAGAAGTATGAGCGAATTAAACAACCCTTATGATACTGTTGGAATTGATATGCTCAGGTCTTTTATGGGAAACCGGTTGTTCCTAATTGCAGGACTAACATTAGCCGCCGCATTAGTGCTGGCATTTCTGTTTACTTATATCCGCAGTTCAAAACAGGGTATCCCAGTATGGGGTGTAATGGCGAAACGGTTGATGTGGAATGTTGCTTTGCCAATGATAGCAGGCGGAATTTTTTTATTGAAATTAATTGAGGCGGGTGTATTTGGTTTAATTGCTCCTGGCTGTTTAATTTTTTATGGAATTGCGTTGGTTAATGGTGCAAAGTATACATTGGGAGAAATCAGGTATTTAGGTTATGCCCTGATCATACTTGGATTGGTCAATTGCTGGTTCCCGGGTTATGGTCTTTATTTTTGGGCAGCTGGTTTTGGTGTACTGCATATTATTTACGGAATTGTGATGTGGAATAAATACGAAAGAAAATCACTGTGAACTGAATTTGTGTAATGAAGAATCCTATTGAACAGTTACAAAAAGTATTCGATAGCCGTGTGCGGCTTGGCATCATGAGTGCGTTGATGGTAAATGATGAAGTGAGCTTTAATGAGCTGAAAGAATTAATCCAGGTCACGGATGGCAACCTTGCATCACATCTCAAGGCACTGGAAGAAAATGGATTCGTTAAAGTAAATAAAGGATTTGTGGGAAGGAAAACCAATACAACATATGGTGTTACAAAAGCCGGTGAAAAAGCATTTCGCCTGCACATTGACGCATTGGAGCAAATGATTAAACAGGTAGGGAAATAATTTTTTTGTCTTTAAACTTTGTAATTCAAAGTACTTTTAAAATAAATAAAAATGGAAGCACAACAAACACAAACATTCTGGCAACGCTATGGTATTTTAATTAAATCAGTGATGGTGGGATTTTTAATTCTCATATTGCTGATACCTACGGCCTTTATTCATGAACTTGTTCGTGAAAGACAGGACCGGCAAAAAGAAGTAATTGCAGAGGTAAGCTCAAAATGGGCTTCGGCACAAACAGTTACAGGTCCTTTTCTGCTGATTCCTTATAATGAAGCACAGAAAGATGATAAAGGAAAAATCGTGTTGATCAAACGTCTTATTCATTATCTGCCTGAGGAGTTGAATGTTGATGGAAAACTGCTGCCCGAAATCAGACACCGCAGTATTTTTAAAATTGTATTGTATAAATCTGATCTTACAATCAAAGGAAAATTTCTACCTGTTAATTTATCTGCGCTTGGTATTGACCCTGCTTCAGTTCAATGGAATGAAGTGCGGATCTGTTTTGGTTTAACTGACAACAGAGGTATTGCCGAACAGCTGCAGTTAAACTGGAATGATTCGGCAACTGCTATGGATCCGGGTATTCCTACCAATACAATTGTTTCTTCAGGTGTAAGTGCGTTACTCAAAAATGGTGCAGCGCTGAAAGATGCCGGACAATCGTTTCAACTTCAGTTAAAGCTAAACGGGTCTGAGCGTTTATATTTTACACCGCTTGGAAAACAAACAAAAGTTCAATTGCAGTCAGAATGGAAAGACCCGGCATTTGACGGAAAGTTTTTACCGGTTCAATCGAATGTAGACGAAAAAGGATTTAAAGCAAACTGGACAATTCTTCATTTTACAAGAGATATTCCGCAGATATGGAATGAGGGAAAACCGGAAGTTAATGAAAGTGCATTTGGTGTTCAGCTCTTACAGGGAGTTGATTCATACAGTAAAACCATGCGGGCTGTAAAATATGCAGTGTTGTTTATTGCCCTTACCTTCTGTTTATACTTTTTTATAGAATTACTGAAGAAAAGAAGTGTACATCCATTACAATATGTTTTGGTGGGACTGGCCCTGTGCATATTCTATACTTTATTGCTTTCTGTTTCTGAATACATTGATTTTAATTTGGCTTATCTCATTGCATCCGCTGCTACAATCGGATTGATTACAGTGTATACACAAAGCATCTTCCGTAATTGGGGAATAGCATCAGCCTTCTTTGTTTTCCTTACTGCATTGTATGGGTTTATTTATATCCTTATTCAGTTACAGGATGGAGCACTGCTGTTTGGAAGTATTGGACTGTTTGTGCTGCTGGCAATTGTGATGTATTATTCACGGAAGATTGATTGGTATGGTTCAGGAAAAACAGTAACAGAATAACATAAACCAAAGAATAAGTATGATTCAGTTGTTGAAAACATTAAGAAGCAGGATGCTGGTTTTATTAACTCATTCAATTGCCCTGCCGGTACTTAAAATTATCCGGAAGAAAAAAGCATTTCCTTACAGTATGGAACAATTAAGTGCACTTCCTTACGAAACTGTAGGAAATGAATTGTGGCAAACGTTGAATGAAAATAGCCTGCACCTGCTTCCTTATTATGAAAAACATGATATCAAGCATGTAGTGCTTAAGTATCCGTTTACTGATGAAGGAGAAGTTTGTCTGCAGTTTTTTATGCTGGCCAATGGGCGTATTTCTTTTCCTGTATTGACAACAGTAATCTATGGTATAATAACAATGCCGGAGTATTACAACTCTTTTAAAACAGCTTACAGGAGAGGAAAACTTGCAGCAGATTTGCAAAATATGGAGTGGTTCTCTATCATGGAACAGCCTTTAAATGTGGTACAGGAGCAAATTAACAGCACGTCCAAATAAAACAACTACATTATGATGAAATCATTTCAATATGCACTGCAGGGGCTCTTGTCAGCAATTAGAAGCGAAGCGAATCTGCGTTTTCATATAGCGGCAGCTGTAATAGTTATTACAACAGGTTTCTGGCTGCAAATAGAAACCGTTGAATGGTGTAATGTTATTCTGTGTATTGGTGCTGTGTTTGGAATGGAACTGATCAATACATCCATTGAGCAGCTTTGCAATCATGTAACTGCAGAAGAACATCCTTCCATTAAGAAGATCAAAGACATTTCAGCAGCAGCCGTGCTTCTTGTCAGTCTTGCAAGTGCTGTTGCAGGGCTGCTGATTTTTTTACCTAAACTCATTGATAAATTTTAATTCATGAAGCGAATTCTTTTATACTCTGTTTCATTTACAATTCTGCTTTTCATCTTCCGTGTATTTTATACAGGAAGCCTCCTGTTCTTTTTTATTCCCTGGAATTTATTTTTAGCATGGCTGCCCTTACTGTTCAGCAGCTTATTGAAAGATGCAAAACTGAATTTCAAAAACGGAACTCTTTTTTGTATGTGGCTTTTATTCTTTCCCAATTCACCTTATCTCATAACCGATCTGTTTCATCTTGAACAGAGAGAAGGCATCCCAATGTATTTTGATCTTGTACTTCTGTTTACAGCTGCATGGAATGGCATTCTGATGGGATTGCTTTCATTAAAGAATATTGAAGACAAACTTTTGAAGATTATTTCTGCAGGGAAGGTGAAACTAATATCTGCCTTTTGCTTTTTTCTATGCGGCTTTGGAATTTATCTCGGCCGTTTTGAACGCTACAACAGCTGGAACATTATTACACAACCATTTGAACTCGCAAAAGATATTGCTGTGCGGTTTGTACAGCCATGGGAATACCCAAGGACATGGGCAGTAACTGTTTTATTTGCTGTGCTGTTGTTGCTGATCTATGAAACACTCAAAAAAATGCCTGCTCATTTCGGTGAGCAGGCATCTGTAAAAGAGTATCATCAAATTTAAAAATCAAGTCCTAATGAAACATGCATGATTGGTTTTTCATTAAAGAAGCCGCTCATGGGCCAGCCAGCATCAAAGCGTACAAAATAACCCAGCAAGGTACTTCTTGCACCAAAGCCATAACTACCTAAGAAAGGACCAATACCAGGAGCTTTTATAACCACAGTAAGCGGACTTCCCGGCTCGCTGTAAGTTATTTCAGGGCGTCCGATCTTGCTGTATTTTCCGTTCCATGCTGTACCAAAATCAAAGAACTGTACAAGCTGGAAGTTTCTTAAGAATGCATTGTTAATTGGTCTGTTGAAAAACGTTGTAAAAGGCGGCAAACGGAGTTCACTGTTAATAACCACAGTATTATTACCGTTGGCAGAATTCTGTAAATAACCACGCATGTTTACAGCCAGTGATTCATATACATAGCTCTGGTCAACTGCGGGGCGGTTACTTGTATTGAAATAACGTTCTTTTGTAACACCATTACGGGTTTTAGTATTTTGCCCAAGCATGAGCCATCCGTCAGTACCGCCTAAGTAATAGATAAATTTATTATTACCCCACGAAACATCAGCAGCACCTCTAACAGCCCAGATAAAGTTGCGGTAGATTTTCAAGTAATGTCTTGCGTCAAAACCAAAGTTGAAAGTAAAGTCGCCACCCGCAGATCTTCCGGGGGGAGAGTAATTTCCACCAAGGCGATTATAGGCTTCAATCCACCCCTTTGCCCTGAATCCATTCCAGATATTGGTAACAGGGTTAATAGTATTATCATGCACAAACTCAAGCCTTCCAATTGCATAATTTTCATCTAATCTTTCCTGCTCAAGTGAAGCAGGGATAAGGTCATCACTCTTTATATTAAATACAGTACGGCGAACACCTCCTGATAAACGGAGACTCTGTACTTCATTGAAAGGGTAAGCAACATTTGCCTGGTAAATATGTACAAGTTCTGTAGCATTGTATCCATTCTCAAAACCAACACTGGCTGCCGAACGGTAATAAGCAAGACCCCAATCAATGCGTTTTCTTAAATTATCAAAACGCAGATAAATTTCATTATCCTGTAAACCATAATTTATTCGGAATGCACCGGTGAATTTATAGTCTTCCATAAATTCAAAAGCAGCAACTCTTGTCATTGCATTTACAGAGTTTGAATTGCTCAGGTTAACAGGTCCGCTTGCGCCAGTGTAAGGACGCAGACGGTTAATCATGAAAACGTTGTTCGAAGCAAGATTCGTTGTAAGGTTATCTACAAAGTATTTTTTCTTGTAAGGAAATACACGCATGCGGTTCAGTACATCATCACGGGTCTGCACTTTTGCACCCATCAGTTTTTCACCAACCTTTGTTGAATCCTGTTTAAACTCTGTTTCAAAGAAATCTGTTGGTTTGGTTTCTGATTTTATGCTGTCCTGTATATCGGTACGCTGCTGTGTATCTTCTCCAATAATTTTATCAAGCCTTGTATTCCGTTTAATATATTCAGTTGGTCTTGCATTTACATTACGTTTACGCAATCCGTTTTCATCTACTTTTAGTTTATACAGAAACTTAAATTCACCCTGGCGGTTTACTTCTGTTACCTGTCCGTTATCGCCTGCAATGCGTGTTTCCAGTACACTGCTCTGGTAATTTGTTAAGGGGAATGTATAGGAGCTGTCGTCTGTTACACGGAATGTGTAAGAAGAATCAGGTTCAGATTTATTCCATGCTTTTAAAGTTGAATCCAATTCTTTGTATTCGGGGTTCCGTAATAATTCATCACCTATTTTATAAATTGTATCAAGCCCGGCAGCTTTTGTGCTGAAGAAACCTGCCCAGCGGTTACCAATACCATTTTCATCACTGATGAAGGTAAAGTGATTGGTATTGTATTGTGATGGATAACGGGCATTTCCGTATTTAATATTACTTAGCTGTGATACCTGTTTGAATTCTGATTTATTCCAGTTATCAATCAGGAAAACGTTATAACGGTTGCGGGGTAAAACTGTATCGCCGGTTATTGCATTGGCCGACGGACGGTTACTGGAAAAAATGATTCCTGTTTTATTGGGGAAAGCTACAAAGCTTGCGTCGAGATCGTCATACACATCATTGGTGATCTGCTCCAGTTTTTGATTGTCGATCTTATAAACATACACATCGCTCTGTCCGCCTTTTACTGCACTCATCACTATTGTATTGGGGTCGAGCATGTACTGCATATCATTCACCTGTTCAAAGGGAAGCTCCACATTCTTCACTGTTTTTAGGCGACGGAAGGCATCATAAACACTCAGCAGTACTTTTCCTTTTTCTGAAACAACCATAGCAATACGTGTTCCTTTAGGGTCCCATGCCAGCAATGGATAGTTAGGATTTGGTTTTTCTTCGAGATTACGAACGCCACTTTTCCATAGCACTTTTTCTGAAATAAAGTTTTCATTCAGGATCACTCTTGTTTGTCCTTTCCTGTATTCAACAACAGCGTAAGTAAAACTTTTTGGATTGGGATTGGCCTGGAAACGGAAGTAATCATTCTTGCCGATTTCTTTCGGCACAGTTAAACGTCCGGTTGGTACATTACGTCTTGCACGAATGTCTTTGTAATACTTATCACGCTGATACACCATGAAATCTTTCAGTACATCTTTTAATTTTTTCTTGGCAATGGTGTTGGTTGCCCGGTTAATATTTTTATAAATACGGCTGAGATATAACATGTAGGTTACATTTTCACGCCGGTACTTTTCTTCAATATAATACCAGAATGCATGCCCGGCCAGATCGGGTTGCTCATAAGCAAACTGGTAAAAACTTTTATAACTGAAACCGATCATTGCACTTTTCAGTTCATTGTCAAGTTTTGTGCTCCAGTTTTCACCGGCATAAGCAATATAACCATCTACCATCCATTTTGGCAAATCGAGTAAAGCCTGGTTCTGGGCAAATTCACCAAGGTCATCACCAAACAGCATGGTTTCAACCAATACTTTGGCGATACCCTGCCTTATCTGGCGACGCAGATCATTGTGATCGCCATTATAATAAACAACCATTTTATTGTTTACCAGCTTGGTTAAGCCACCTGCATTGGGATAATCGAGCCCTATACCAATATTCGATTGTTTAAAATCATTGAAGTTATTGTAGAGAACAATATTCAAACGGCGCTGTATACCAAATTCAGTAAATTCTTCGAGTGAAGGCAGTTCTTCTTCTGCAACCTGTGTTGCAAACTTGGCCAGCTCCAACCCGTTTTGTGTATAGTGAACATTGAAATTGGGGCTTTGGTAAAAACTCCATTTAAACTTGGTGTACTGCACCCTGTTTTTCCCGTACTCCACCATATTAACCTGTGCATTGGCTGAATTGCAAAGGGTGAAAAGAATAAATAATGCTGCTGCGGCAAGTCTTACAAAACCCATCTGTTGAATTCGCATATTTTCGTGTTATATTATTGTAAGTTAACGGAGTTTAACCGTTAACTAAAAGTACAAAATTCAAGTCATGTTCACTGTTAAAGCTTTCACCTTCAGCCCTATTCAGGAAAATACTTATCTGCTGTATAACGAAAAAAGGAAGGCTCTCATTATAGATCCCGGATGTTATTTTGAGGAAGAGCGGGAAATGCTGAGCTCATTTCTTCAACAAAACAATCTGGAACTGCAATTGTTGCTCAATACACACTGTCACCTTGATCATGTTTTTGGCAATAAATGGATTCATGAAACCTTTGGTCTGCTGCTTCATATCCATCAAAAAGAGAAACAGGTGCTGGATTTTGCCCCTGCAAGCGGGTTGATGTGGAATATGCCCTTCGATAATTACAATGCAGAACTGAAGTATATTAAAGAAGGCGAGGAAATTTTACTGGATGATGACAGACTGAAGATTTTATTTGCACCCGGTCATTCGCCCGGCCATATATGTTTTTATTGCAAAGCGCAGGGTTTTATAATTGGGGGTGATGTATTATTCCGTCAAAGTATCGGGCGAACTGATTTGCCCGGCGGAAATCATGAAACACTTATTAAGAACATCAAAACCCAACTTTTTATTTTACCCGATGAAACCATCGTTTACAGCGGCCACGGACCGGCTACAACGATTGGGTATGAAAAAAAGCATAACCCGTTCCTGAGTTAAAAAATATTAACAGCGAACTCCTGCAACGTTTAAATACTGAACATTGTTAATTGAAAAAAGACAGTATGAAATACCTGGTTATTTTATTTGTTGCAGTTATTAGTTTTACAGCCTGCAAAAAGGATTGTAATACAGTTACAATGATTTATGAGCAAACACAATGTGCCGATCCATGGGGTTATGGCCCAACTGACCAGGAAACAAAAAGCAAACTTGGTTTTTTTCTTGATTCCATAGGTGTGGATTATTCGAACCTCAGTTTTGCAAGAATCAATCCCGGACAGGTATGTAATGCATGTTTCTGTAAAAGCGGCGGGGTGTTTACACTGAAAACAACAGAACCATTTGTTGAAACTCTCATTGAGAAAGGGTTTCAAAGAAAGTAATTACCGTATGAATTTATTGAGGTAAGGTATTTTTATCAGCTCCTTTTTTTCTATTCTTAAAACAAAATAAGCGAAGCCGGCAAGTAAGATACTGCCTGTTACAATACTGAACCAAAGGGGTGAATAGAGCCAGGTTACTAAACGATGAGTGAGAACAATCAATGAAACCAGCACCAGGTAAGCAATCATTTTCTTTTTGGCATATGGAACAGGATAATACTTCTGCCCCAGTACATAACTAACGATCATCATAAACAGGTAACAGCTGAAGGTTGCAATTGCTGCACCCCAATAATGAAATTTTGGAATCAGTAAAATATTGAGACCGATCGTAATCAATGCCCCGGCAATGGTTATGGCAGCCCCCATTAAATTTCTGTTGGTGAGTTTATACCAGATGCTGAGGTTATAATAAATGCCAAGGAAAATATTACCCATGGCAAGCAGAAGTACCACATTCATCCCTTCACCCCATGCTTTTGATTTTAACGTAATAATCCATTTCAGCACATCTAAGTAAAGACCAATGAACAGAAACATAAAGCAGCAGGCGATTACAAAAAACTTCATGATACGGGCATAGGTGCGCTGCGCATTTTCCTCTTTTGCGTTGTTGAAGAAAAAAGGTTCGGCTGCCATACGGAAAGCCTGAATCATAATGGTGATGAGTACAGCAATACGATAAATATTTGCAAAAACGCCCAGTTCATGTTTAGCCTGTTCCTTTGGCAAATCAACCACATGCTGATATACCAGGCGGCTGAGCATATCATTGATCATACCACCTAAACCCACAATGATGAGCGGATAGCTGTATTTCATAACTTCTTTCCAAAGCTTGCTGTCGAAACTGAAATGGAGTCCTTTCCATTCTTTCCAAAGCAACAAAAATGTAAACAGACTGCCACATAGATTACCAATGAGGTAATAGCCAATCCCTATTTTTTCGCTGTAAAATGTGGCGATAAAACCATCTGGATTGTTTCTTGTATATGCTGGTAAAAACCCTAAAAACAGAAACACAATGCTGATGTTAACAACAATGCCTGCCACTCTTACAAACGCATATTTCTTTGGCCTGTTTTCCTGGCGCAGCCGGGCAAAGGGTAATGTGGCCAGTGTATCAAAGAACAAAATGCCCAGCATCCATAAAATATATTCAGGGTGTTCGGTCAGGCCTGCGCCATCGGCAATGAATGGCTGCAACAGGTAAAGGGCAATGCTGAAAAGAAGGGTAGTAGCTAAAACAGAAATCGTTAATGTATTATAAAGTGCTTCTTTATCTTTTTCGTTTGAAAAACGGAAGTAGGCGGTTTCAACTCCATAGGTAAAGATGATGTTGAGAAATGGAATGATGGCATAAACTTGTGTGAGATCGGCAGTAACGGCAGGCTGTGCAAAAATAAAGGGCAAAGCCATGTTCATTAAATAACCCAGAAAGCGGCTGGCAATGGTTGGTAAGCCATACCACAAAGTTTGTCCTGCTAATTTTTTTACGTTGCTCAATGGGCGAATTTAAGATTCTTTAAAAATATGCAAACTTATTATCAATAAATATGCAACGACTTTGACTTGTTTTCTATCTTAGTAAGAAAATAACCTGTTTTATGAAAAAGTATATTGTTTTTTTACTCTTTTTTATTGCTGCCGTTTCTTATGTACAGGCACAGAGTTTTGGAGAACTGGAATGGCAGAAGAAAAAAATTCCTGCCGTTGTAATAGAAATTCCGCAAAAGGCTTCAGTAACGGAGGACGCTATCCGCAAAAAATTAACACAGTTGGGCTACAATGCTAAAGAGTCAAAGGGTGCTTACCTCTATAAAGGCATTCGTATTGCTGAAATCAGCAATGAAACATTTGATGTTTTACTGAAAGTTGAGCGAAAGAGCCGGAAAGAAAAGGATGAATGTGTGGTGTATTTTGCCGTTTCAAGAGGGTATGAGAATTACATTAAATCCGAAGATGATGCAGAGGTTACTGCAAATATGAAGAAATACACTTTAAACTTTGTTCCGTGGGCTGAAGCTGCTGCTTTGGAAGAAGAAATCATCGGACAGGAAGACAAAGTGAAATCAGTTGAGAAAAAACTGACTGATTATAACGATGAAAGCGAAAGCCTACAAAAGAAATTAAAGAAAATACAAGAAGACATAGAAGAGAATAAACGGAATATTGAAAAACAAAAAATAGAAGTGGAAAACCAGAAAAAAGCCCTGGATGTTCTCCGTGCAAAACGAAAAAGCTAAATCATTCAGATCCCGGTTAGCAGCCGGGATTTTTTTTGAATTAATAATCAGTTGGTTTAACCTTTTTTCTGGCTTGTTTATGTTCTGCTGTTTTCTTTTTTGATTCAATTCTTTTTTCTTTTGCTGCTTTCGATGGCTTTGTGGCAATCCTTGCTTTTTTTGGTGTAAGCGCAACTGAAATAAGATCATTCATTTTTTCAATTACTTCCAGTTTGTTTCCCTGCTGGCTGCGGTGTACCTGACTTTTTACCAGCAGAAATCCTTCTTTGTTGATACGGTTGGCAAGTTTTTCCAAAAGCAGTTGCTTTTGCCTGTCGGTTACAAGTGCAGACGCAGCAATATTCCAGAAGCCCATCACCATTGTTTCAACCTTGTTTACATTCTGTCCACCGGCACCGCCGCTGCGTGCTGTTTGAAACTCTATTTCACTGCTCACATCTTTTATCATATCTAACCCGAAGCTTTGTATTTTCGGGAATCTAAATTACAACCAATTCACAGATAAATGAGAGCGGTTATACAAAGGGTGGCACATGCATCGGTAAAAGTTGATCAGCAGGTAACAGGTCAAGTTAATAAAGGCTTACTTGTTTTATTGGGTATTGAGGATGCAGATACGGTTGAAGACATTGAATGGCTGAGCAGTAAAATTGTTAACCTGCGCATATTTGATGATGAAGCAGGTGTAATGAATTTGTCAGTAAAAGAAGTTGATGGAAATATTTTACTGGTGAGCCAGTTTACACTGCATGCATCAACCAAAAAAGGGAACAGACCTTCTTATATAAAGGCAAGTAAACCGGATTTTGCAATTCCGATGTATGAGAAAATGATTTTTCAACTGGAGAATGATCTGGGGAAGAAAGTACAAACCGGCATTTTTGGTGCTGATATGAAAGTGGAGTTGCTGAATGACGGACCTGTAACAATTGTGATTGATACAAAGAACAGGGAATGATTTTATTACACGAATAAAAACGAATTACACCAATTATGGCGGAGCTTATATTAAAAGAGGAGTCCTACAAAGTTGTAGGTATTTGTATGAATATTCACAGTGTGCTGGGTATGGGATTAAAGGAAGTAAATTATAAGGATGCTATGGAAATGGATTTTGTGGAAGCCGGTATTCCTTTTGAAAGGGAAAAGAAATTCTCTGTTCGGTATAAGAATAAAGTTCTGTATAATCCATACTATGCAGACTTTCTGGTTTTTGATTCAATGATAGTAGAAGTTAAATCAGTTTCTTCGCTAACAGATGCTCACATGGCACAGGCTTTAAGTTATCTTGCAGTATCAGGTATGAAGCTTGCTTTGTTGATTAACTTCGGTGAACATTCCCTGATCTCGAAAAGAATCGTTTTCTAATATTTTATTCGTGTAATTCGTAAAAATTCGTGTTATTATGACTATCAAACAGGCGCAGATTGAAGTTGATAACTGGATAAAAACCGTAGGTGTACGTTATTTTAACGAACTCACAAACCTGGGTATATTAATGGAAGAGGTAGGCGAACTGTCGAGATTGATGGTACGGAAATATGGTGAGCAATCGTTTAAAGAAACTGATAAAGGGAAAGAAGTAAGTGATGAAATGGCTGATGTACTATGGGTATTGATCTGTCTGGCAAATCAAACAGGAGTTGATCTTACAGAAGCCCTGCAAAAGAACTTTGAAAAGAAAAATATCCGTGATACCAACCGGCACAAGGAAAATGAAAAGCTGAAATAGGTAATAACGTTCGTCAGTTCATCCTTTTAGCCTGTAACTCTTATCTTTGCACACCTTCAAACAAGTGCAACTATGGCGAACGACAAACTCTTTGCAAACATTATTTCTCATGCCAAAGAATATGGCTTTATTTTTCAATCATCTGAAATTTATGATGGCTTAAGTGCTGTGTATGACTATGGTCAGTATGGCAGTCAGCTTAAGAAAAACATCCGTGATTACTGGTGGAGAAGCATGACCCAGCTGAATGAAAATATCGTTGGGATTGATGCCGCCATTTTCATGCATCCCACTACCTGGAAAGCCAGCGGACACGTTGATAATTTCAGCGATCCTATGATCGATAACAAAGACAGCAAAAAAGATATCGTGTTGATCATTTAATTGAAGCTCACGCTGAAACATTAGCTGAAACCGAATCAGCAGCACTGATTGCCAAAATGGAACAATTGCTCGCAGCTGATGATTATTCCGGTATTAAAGCTACTGAGTTTGGCGCAGTATCAAGCGATAACCCCGATGATAATATCGTTTACCTGCGCCCTGAAACCGCACAAGGAATTTTTGTGAACTTTCTAAATGTGCAAAAAACAGGAAGAATGAAGATTCCTTTTGGTATTGCACAGACCGGGAAAGCTTTCAGAAATGAAATTGTTGCCCGCCAGTTTATCTTCCGCATGCGGGAATTTGAACAGATGGAAATGCAATTCTTCGTTCGACCAGGTACTGAGCTGGAATGGTATGCCAAATGGAAAGAAGCAAGAATGAAATGGCACCAGGAACTGGGAATACCCGCAGAAAAATTACGTTTTCACGATCATACCAAACTTGCGCATTACGCCAACGCAGCAGTTGACATAGAATTTGAATTTCCATTTGGATGGAAAGAACTGGAGGGCGTGCATTCAAGAACCGATTATGATCTGAAGCGTCACCAGGAGTTCAGCAAAAGAAGATGCAGTATTTTGATACAGAAATCAATCAAAACTATGTGCCTTTTGTAGTAGAAACTTCGGTTGGACTTGACCGTCTCTTCCTGACAGTTTTAAGCAATGCTTATCACGAAGAACAGGTGCCAACATCAGAAGAAGGAAAAACAGATATAAGAACGGTTTTACGCATTCCGGTAAAACTGGCTCCCATTAAACTGGCTGTTTTCCCACTTACAAAAAAAGATGGATTGCCTGAAATTGCACGTTCCATTATGCAGGAATGTATGCCGCATTTTCAATGTTTTTACGAAGAAAAAGATGCAATTGGTAAGCGTTACCGCCGCCAGGACGCAATTGGCACACCATTTTGTATAACTGTTGATCACCAGACCAAAGAAGATGGTATGGTAACTATACGTAACAGAGATACACTTGTACAGGAGCGTATACCCGTAACGGGGGTTAAAGAATACGTACAAAAATCAGTTGTTTAATTGAACGAAGAAGAGTACTTTGCGCCCCGAAACCAGCCAGTTGCAACCTTTGATCAGCCTGTGAAGTCTTACTTGTATTTATATATTTTATATAAATGCTGTATTTAAATTAACTATTAGAAATGAATTTTACTCAATTGACCCTTGAAATCCATGTTATCCTATTTGCTGGAATCCTGATTCTTGTTAACGTAATCGGTTTTCTGGCTGGACGTAAGCAGGTTAACAGCAAGCAAAGACGCATTCTGGAAATTGAAAATGAAATGCTCGCAGCACACAAAGAGATTCTGCATTACGCAAAAACAAATAAGCAGTTAACAGAAACGCTGGAGAAAGCCAAAATTCCTCTGCCGGTTACCAGGATCGACAGTAACGAAGAAGATGATGACAAAGTCCGTAAAATTCCTTTAGGTAAAATCGGATAAAATATATTCAATAAAAAAAGGAACTTCAACTGAAGTTCCTTTTTTTATTGCACTTAAAGTCTTTACTGTTTTACCAGCTTTTGCATAAATACTTCTTTCCCTGTTTGATCTTTCAGTTCAACAAAGTAAGTGCCTGCCGCAAGCTTGCTGATATCAATTCGTGAATCCTGGTAAGGAGAACGCTGGCTCATCATTACCTTGCCCACACTATTTAATATTCTGATATTTAATTCCCGAACCTGTGCTTTATTTCCCGCAGCAATGATCAAACTGTTGCCGGCATTATTGTACACGCCTTTCACAAATACATCCTGTGATTGCAGGCTTAGCTGAATAATATTTGAATAGCTTGTACGACCATCTTTATCAACTATTTTTAAACGGTAGTAGAATTGACTTCCTGATGTAAGCACATCGTTATCAGTAAACCGGTATGTAGTTGATTGTGATGAAGAGGTCTGCGCATTAACTGTTCCAATTGTTGCAAAATGGCTTTCATTGTCAATTCTGCGTTCAACTTCAAAATAATCCCCGTTGCTTTCTCCTGAAGTTTGCCATTGCAGGTCTGCATCAGGATAACGTTTGATTCCTGTAAAATTGAGCAGTGTTATTGGCAATGACAGGTCTGCAGTAATACCACCACCATTAATCCAGAATTCAGAAAAAGTTCTCACTTTAAATTGTGCGTAGTAACCGTTGTTGAATGGTATTACATCAACATTTGCAGGAAGAATATAGGAATGAGGTCCACTGTTGTCGGCAAGTGTTCCGTTTTCATTGATAACAGTTCCGCTGAATTTTGTTACACCTACTAAGAATGCATCTTTTACTTTGGTGCAGGTGCCGCAACCTGTTGCCTGTATTAAAGCAGTTGCTTCCTGTTCTGTAAAATAGAAACGGACCAGCACACTGTCTGTTGGAGCAATCGTTGGTCTTATCACTATGTTTCTGTCGAGATAATACTGATTTGTATTAAAGCGTATTGCTCCTGTATTGATATATACACTCACATCGGTACTGCCGAGATTTTGACCAAGCGGATTAATTGATGCTACAAGATTTCCTCCACTCATAAAATCAATCCAGCTACTTCCGCTTACTGCTGCATTAATGTTTGATACATTAGTGCCTGTATAGATTGTACCTTTCTCAAAAATGTGAATATCGTCAATACCAACACCTTCTGATTGTGTTAACTCATCGCTTGACAATAAAAACCGGAAACGGATATTGGCTGCATTAGGCACTTCTGTGCTGGAAACATGCCAGCGCTGAATATTTTTATTCCATGATTGGTTAGCTGCAGAGTCGAACCAATTGGTGCCGTTCACTGCTGTTAACCGTTGCCATGTATTTCCATTATCAATGCTGTAATCAAGTGTATGGTAATCGCAATTGCAATCTGCTTCCTGTTGTGAGATATGACTGTAACTGAATACAGGTTGTGTTAAACTGCTCAGGTTAAAGCAGGGTGAATAGAGATAAGAGTTTTCATACTGTTTATAGGTACTGTATAAGCTTGTAAACCACCCATTGTCTGCACTTGCTGATGTATCAAAGCGCTCAAGGTACGGGAAGATGGAAATAACCGGGCTGCTGTAAACAAACTGGTTGTTGACGCTGTCATTAACCGGGTAATTATCTCCTGCCAGCTGAACCCATGTATCTATTTCATATGATCTGAATGTAGAAAAGTTTGCCAGGGTTGGAAATGTATAATCAGTTTCACTGTTTGCATTTAATACCGGAACAGTTCCGGCAACAGGAATGCCATTAAACAGCCTGTAAAAGACAGGTACATTATTAAATGTAGTGGCAGTTGTGTTTTTTAACCTGATTGTAATGGCAGCATTACCGGGAGTACAATTAAATGTATCGGGTGCAACAAGCCTTGTAACCATTACATCATTAGCTGTTGCAACAATCCGGATGTCATCAAACGAAAATCCGTCATCCATGTCAGGATTCTCCTGAAAATATTCCCCGTTATTTGCTGAAGCAAGTCCCTGTTCATCAAAACGGATCTGGAAGCTGGAAGTGATTGGTTGCCCCAGATCATTGATAATGATGGAAGGTTGTTTTATTTCGCCCAAAGCACCCTGGTTGTCGCTCAGATCGTAAACCTGTATCCATGGTAAAGCATCGCTTCCTCTCATCCAGACGCCTGTACCGGGTTGTTTTAACTGCCCGTGATTGCGGAATTTAAAATCAAAACGTAACCCCGGAGTAGCTGCATAACTGCTGAGGTTAATGGTTGCTGTTAATTTATTATCAGATAAAGTGCCATTATAATTTACTGCATCAAGTGTAGCTGATCTGCTTCCTGTTATTGAAACTCCACTGTTAATGAATGTGCGGAAACGGCCATTACTGTTTGATGTTGTAAAATCAAAACGCTCGGCGTTGGTTAATGCAAACAGATTACTGCGATATTCTGCTGTTCCTGTTGTTTCAAATGTTTCAGCGAAAGGAAGTACAACAGGAGGGTTTGCTACATGCCTGATTGTGTAAGTAATCTCATCGTTTGCTGTTTGTGCATCACCCGTTTGCTTTACAAACACCCGAACTGTATAGGTTCCTGCAGCTGAGAAATTTGCTGTTGTGGCAAATGAATAATTAACTGTACCACCTGCAGCAATTACAGCAGATGATGATTCTGTAATTACAGGACCTCCGTTTATTTGATAGGAGATGTCGTAACTGCCGGGAGTAGCAACGTCATCTAAATTTTTGATACGTACTGTTATTTGTTGTGCTGCTGAAAGTTGTGTACTGGTATTTGTTCTGCCATTTAAAGGTGCAATTAACGTATCAAGTTTAAGATCATTATTAAACTCTGTTGCTGTACATGGGGTTCCTAAAGCTGGTGTAACATTTTTTGCAGTTGCACGCATCCCCAAAGAATCAGTCATTCTTGCTCTTACTGTAAACCAATAGCTTTGTGTTTTATCTAAACCGCTTACACGAAAATTAAGTGATGCAGTTGTACCAATTGAAGATAGTTCACCGTTGATTAGTTGCATTACTTCATAATCAGTTGCACTTGTTATGGAGGCCCAGTTAAGATCAGCATAACCTTCACAGGGAACTGTTGCTGTCAATACCGGTTGAGTAAGAATGGTAAAGTTGCCCGGAGTTGTTACAGTTGCACCTCCACCATTTCTGGTAATTCTGATCTTGCCTTTATTTGTGGGTGTGTTTGGAACCGTCCATCTGTAACGATGCTGACTGGCAGCAACATTATTATCAATGAGCGACCAGGTTGCACCATCATCAAGAGAAATCTCAAGTGTAAACGTATTGCTGCTGTTATCAGTTGCATTCCATTTAATAATTTCTTCCTGTCCCGGTGAAAATCGCTCACCACCATATGGATGTTCCAGTTTAATTTCATCCATCAAAAATTCATAGGTTACAAAATATTCAATGGGTCCGTCGGGCACATCAAAGCCATCGAGCTGAATATTAATGGTTGTGCCAGGGTTATTTATTGTTACCTGCTCAATATTGTTAACGTGGTCAGCACCTCTTGTTGCAGCAACATTTACTGAGCCTGGTGCCGGATTTAATATCCACGGCAGGTAGGTGGTTACACCGTCAACAACAGAAAGATCAAGATCATTGACCAATGCAGGGAAAGAGTATGCAGCAGCTTCTTTATCGTGCCAGTACAGCACTACTTTCACCTGTCTTGTTCCTGCAGGTACCGTAATATTTTGAGAATTGTTTCCGCCGGTTGAAAGGGTACCGGTGAAATAATGATTTTGTTCAATCATTTCAACAGCTTTGCGTGAATTGATGAAACCAAATCCCCATGAATAATCGGGACCTGCATTTCCTCTGTCGTCACCGCTGTTGCAAATCACTGCTTTTAATAATGCACTTTTTGGATATGCATTTGCATGAAGTTGTTTATACCGTTCTGTTAATAATGACCACACACCTGTAACAAATGGAGCTGCAAAGCTTGTTCCTGATCCTGTACCGTAAATATTATTATAACTGGTCGATGGAACACTTGTACCACTGGCAATAATTTCTGGTTTAATACGGCCATCCATGACAGGCCCTCTGCTTGTTGCACCCGGAATTCCCTGATTTAAGTTGTCGGATGTTATACTGTAGTTGCCCACAGTTAAAATGTTTTTTCCAGTCTGGTAACCACTTTTAACTGTGCCGAATGAATATGGGAAAGGGGCACAGGTAAAATTGCCATCATTCCCAACTGCAAAAATGTGCTGAAGGAACTGGTTGTTATACATCTGCTGGTCAACGTATTCGCTTAATTCATTATACTCACCATCACCCGGGCAGCCTGCTAAACCATTAAAATAGGAGTTATTGGTTACAGTCATATTGTAATCAGTAAAATAAACATCTGATTTGCTGATTACATAGTCATATGCATCTGTAATTAATTGACTTTTGATTGCAACTCCTCTGTAACGTTCTTCAATGAGTCCATCCCCGCCAATAACACCAGTTACCTGTCTTCCATGATTAAAGAAAGTTGCAAGGGCAGGGTTACGGTTAATCAGGTTTTGAGTATTGTCAAGGTGATATGGATCGGCATTGTCCCCAATGCCAATTGTAATTCCATTACCTGTTAAATTTCTTCCTGCAACTTCAAGGCTTGTAAGATTTGTTAATCCAAACATCCCCCGTTCTCTCTGATTCAATATTTCGTTATTTAAAAAAGAAAGATTGATATAGGCTATAAATGGGAGTTCACTGATTGCAGAAATTCTGCCTGGAGCAACAGAAACCTGCGCTAATCCTTGGTTCAGATAATCTGCTTTTTTAAGTGTTACGCCCAAAAATGCGAGCTGCGATTGTACATCAGTCCATTTTATCCCTGCATGCAACTTAAGATTAATCAATACCGGCAGCTCAGATGTTTTAGTGGAAAGCAGTGTTTTTAATTCCCTGCCAATTTTTGCTGAACCGGGCATATGAATGACAGCTTTAACTCCTGCTTCATAGAATTTCGATAGCATGGGTACCTGCTTCATTCTTACTTGGTACGTATTGTCTGGTAGGTAATAAAGTATTTCTATCCCGAGCGACCTGATCATTTTTTGCTGTGCAGCTGTAATTCTTTGCTCAAATACCAGCATTGTATAAATACTGTTGCCGTATTTCCCTTTTTGCAGTTCTGCATTTACTTCATCTGCCGTCATGTTCCGTTTCACCACAAGGTTTTCTCCTCTTAAGCGGATTGTTCCTGCTGTTTTTTGAGCGGTAACATGCAAAACAGAGAAAAAAAGTAAAAAGGCAATACAGGCATTTTTCATATTAAATGATTGGATCGAAAAAACAATTGGCATAAGTAGTGTGGAGGATGAATATTGGTTTGGTTGCTGGCAATGTTTCATTATGCTTGGATTTACAGGAATTTGGATATTCTCAAAAATAAACATATTTCTCAGAAAAGGAAAGCCTGTGTAAGATTTGAAGCCGAAATAGGTGCAAAGCTTGAAATCAGCTTTCTGTGCTTATCTTTGCAGACAGTGAATTTTGAATTGTTGCAGAAAAAATTTAGTGATGATCCCCGTCTTTTTCAACTGGCGGACAGGCTTTCTTTTGCCCAAAAACAACGGATCTATCTGAAAAATCTGCAGGGTAGCTCATCCCAATTTACAGCAGCTGCAGCATTTAATCATCCATCGCTTGAACAGCTTAATCATCTTTTTATCGTTAATGATGCAGAAGAAGCTGCTTATTTTCATAATTCATTAGAGAGTATTACCAACGAACTCAACTTATTTTATTTCCCCTCATCGTTTAAGCACCCAAAAAATTTTCGACTTCTTAATTCGTCTCATGTAATGTTGCGAACTGAGGCTTTGACGAAATTTTCTATGCCAACTGGTCAACGTGTTGGAGCGATTGTTACTTATCCTGATGCCTTGTTTGAGAAAGTAGTATTGCCAAATAAACTGCAGGGCAATATGCTGCTCATTAAAACAAACGATACATTGGATGTTGACAGTTTAATGAGTTTCCTTGTTGATCTTGGTTTTGATCGAACTGACTTTGTGTACCAACCCGGACAGTTTGCAGTACGTGGTGGTATCCTCGATATCTATTCATTCGGTAATGAAAAGCCATATCGCATTGAATTGTTTGGAAATGATGTAGACAGCATCCGCATTTTTGATCCTGAAACACAATTGAGCGAACGGCGATTGGTACAGGTAAGCATTATCCCCAATGTGGAAACACAATTTGAAAGCGGGGAGAAAGTTTCTTTGTTTGATTTTTTGCCGGAGAATACAATTATATGGATGAAGGATTTTGATATTGTGAAGGAACGGCTGCTGACAATGGAAGAAGATCTGCAACAGTTTCTGTTATTATCACCAACTGAAAAGCAAAGCAACAATGATGATGAAGACAGACTGGGAGAAAACAGATTTGAGTGAAAATGATTTTATCAATGCAGTTGTTGTTGAAGAGCAAATACAAAGAAATCATATTGTAGAATTTGGGTACAAATCTCATTTGACAGAAACAGTTGAACAGGCAAACCGGCTGGAGATATTGTTTAACACCAAACATCAACCGGCATTTAACAGGCAGTTTGAGTTGTTAATTAAAGACCTGAAAACATGGACAGCCAAAGGGTTTGAAACATTCATCTTTGCAGAAAATCCAAAACAGCTGGAAAGGTTACACAGCATCTTTGCTGATTTGAAAGCAGAGATTCAGTTCACACCTATTCCTGTTTCCATTCACGAAGGGTTTATTGATGAAGATTTAAAAATTCTTTGTTATACAGATCATGAAATATTTCAGCGTTATCATAAGTACAAAGTAAAACAGGCTTACAATAAAAGTAAGGCACTTACGATCCGTGCACTGAAAGAATTGCAGCCGGGAGATTATGTAACGCATATCGATCATGGTGTTGGAACATACAGTGGTCTGCAGAAAATTGAAGTAAATGGAAGATTGCAGGAAGCTGTAAGGCTGATTTATAAAGACAGTGATATTTTATATGTCAATATCAACTCACTCCACAAGATTTCAAAATACACAGGTAAAGAGGGAAATGTTCCCAAGATCAATAAGCTTGGAAGTGATGTATGGCAACGGCTGAAGGAAAAAACAAAGATCAAGGTTAAAGAAATTGCTTTTGACCTGATTCGGTTATATGCGCAGCGAAAAGCACAGGAAGGTTTTGCCCATACTCCCGACAGCTATTTACAAACAGAACTGGAAGCTTCGTTCATGTATGAAGATACCCCTGATCAGGGTAAAGCAACAGCTGATGTGAAGAAGGATATGGAATCGCCTGCACCTATGGACCGTTTGGTTTGTGGTGATGTAGGATTTGGTAAAACAGAAATTGCTGTTCGTGCTGCTTTTAAAACTGTATGCGATGGAAAGCAGGCAGCCATTATGGTTCCAACAACCATTCTTGCTTATCAGCATTATAAAACATTCCAGGAACGATTGAAAGACTTCCCTGTTACAGTTGATTATGTAAACCGGTTTAAATCAGCCAAAGAGAAAAAAGAAACCTACAAACGGCTTGAAGAAGGGAAAGTTGATATCATCATCGGTACACATGCACTGCTGGGTAAAGATGTAAAATATAAGGAACTTGGTTTATTGGTAGTAGACGAAGAACAGAAGTTTGGTGTGGGACATAAAGAAAAGATCAAAACATTAAAAACAAATGTTGATTCATTAACACTAACGGCCACACCTATTCCACGTACACTGCAGTTCAGCTTAATGGGAGCAAGGGATCTCAGTATCATCAATACGCCGCCGCCTAACCGTCAGCCCATTCAAACAGAGGTGCAGGTGTTCCAGGAAGATTTTATCCGTGATGCGATTTATTATGAAACAGAACGTGGAGGTCAGGTTTTCTTTATTCATAACCGTATTGCAGGGTTGGCAGAAATGGCTGCAATTATTCAGCGACTTTGTCCTGACCTCAGTATTGGCTTTGCTCATGGACAAATGGAAGGTCATGAACTGGAGGAACGCATCTTCGATTTTATTGATAAACGTTATGATGTACTTGTTTGCACCAACATTGTTGAAAGCGGTGTTGATATTGCCAATGTAAATACAATCATTATCAATAATGCGCATCAGTTTGGGTTAAGTGATCTGCACCAGTTACGTGGAAGAGTAGGACGCAGCAACAAAAAAGCATTCTGTTATTTATTGGCTCCGCCAATGAGTACCTTGCCAAACGATTCGAGAAAACGTTTGCAAACATTAGAACAGCACAGTGAATTGGGAAGCGGTTTCCAGATTGCCATGCGTGATCTGGATATTCGCGGTGCAGGTAATATGCTGGGTGGAGAGCAGAGTGGTTTCATGGCTGAAATTGGTTTTGAAATGTATCAGAAAGTATTGGATGAAGCTATCAGAGAATTAAAGAGAACTAAATTCCGTGATTTGTTTAAAGAAGAAATTCAGCAGCAGGAAAATTTTGTGAAAGATTGCATGATTGATACCGATCAGGAAATACTGATTCCCGATGCTTATGTTGAAAGTATTGCCGAGCGTTTAAGTTTATATACCCGTTTGGATAATTGTGAAAATGAAGAAGACCTGCTTGCTTTTCATACAGAATTAATTGACAGGTTCGGGCCAATACCTTCGCAGGTGGAAGACCTGTTCACAACTGTCCGTTGCCGTAAGCTGGCGGTTGAGCTTGGCTTTGAAAAAATGACTTTGAAAGAGCAAACCCTGCGTTGCTACTTTATCAATAATCCTGATTCTCCTTATTTTGAATCGCCGGTTTTCCAGGGTCTTTTACAGTTTGTGCAAACTTCATTGAATAAAGCACAGCTGAAGCAAACCGGTAAACTGTTCCTCTTAGTGGTTCGGGATATGGACGGCATGGAAGTATTGCTGCGGCTTTTAAAACGCATGCATGCAGCTGTAGTGGAAAACCTCGTTACTGCATAAAGACCTCTCATCGGCACATTTTTCCATTTCGTCGCAAAATGGAAAACTTTCAACTGAATAAATAAGTACTTTGTATACATGAGCAGTAAATGGTATACACGCCGGTGGGTTGTTTTCGGGATGCATGTTTTATTCTGGGCTGTATTCCTTGCCCTGCCTTTTTTACTGCGTCCCGTTGCTGAGAACAACACATCTCATGCAGACGAAAAGCCCTTTGGTATGTATTACCTGCATTTTTTAAAGAACTTTCTCTGGATTGCTCTTTTTTATTTCAATACCTACTTCCTCATACCTGTTTTATTTTATCAAAAAAAATATGGACGTTACATAATTGCATTACTGTCTTCGCTGCTGTTTGTTTGGCTGGCCGATCGTTTTATGTTTGCTTTATTTATAGAAGGGTTTGAATACAAAGTGCGGAATTTCCTTTTCTTTAACCTGCCTGTATTTATTTTCATCATTTTAGCCAGCACTGCATTTCGTACCATTCGTGATAGAATTATTGAAGACAGTGAGAAACAGGAAAAACAAAACGAAAATCTCAAGACAGAACTTTCATTTCTGCGTTCGCAGGTAAGCCCGCATTTCATGTTTAATATTTTAAACAATATGGTGGCGCTGGCAAGAAAGAAATCAGATATACTGGAGCCATCACTTATTAAACTTTCTTCTTTACTGCGTTACATGCTGTATGAAACAGACGAAGACAAAGTATTACTCGATAAAGAAGTAGAGTACCTGCAAAGCTATATTGATCTGCAACGCCTGCGTTTCGGTAAGAATATGCAGATCAACACAGAGTTGCAGCAGACATCTATTGCTTATACCATTGAACCGATGCTGTTGATTCCTTTTGTGGAGAATGCGTTTAAGCATGGTGTTGGTTTAATTGAAAATGCTCAGATCGATATTAATTTGAAAGTGGAAAAAGAACAATTGTTTTTTTCTGTACGGAACAAATACAATGATACAAATACTGATGAACCGAAAGATAAAACCTCGGGCATCGGGTTGGCAAATGTAAAAAGACGTCTAAACTTATTATACCATCAGGATTACTCATTGACGATCGACAAGAAAGATGGATGGTTCACCGTTTCACTTCAATTAAAACTGCATTAATGCTGCGTTGTATTGCAATAGATGATGAAGAGCTGGCGCTCGAATTACTGGAGGACAACATTAAGAAAGTTCCCTTCCTGGAATTGGTGGCAGCATGCAGTAATCCACTGGAAGCATTACGTATTATGCAGCAGGAACAGGTTGATTTGGTGTTTATCGATATACAAATGCCCGGGCTTAATGGCTTACAGTTTATACAAAGTAGTCTGCAGCAATGTATGTTCATCCTTATTACTGCTTACGAAAAGTATGCACTGGAAGGATATAACCTGAATGTAGTTGATTACTTATTAAAACCGGTTGAGCTGAATCGTTTTATACAGGCCTGTAATAAAGCCAATGAGCTGTATCAATTAAAACAGAAACCCAAACAGGAATCTGTACAGCAGGATTACTTTTTTGTAAATGTTGAATACAGCCTGCTTAAAGTAGAGAAAGCCGATATAACCTGGATCGAAGGATTGAAAGATTATATCAAAATCCATCTCAAAAGTTCACCGAAGCCTGTTATTACACGCATGAGTTTAAAAGCTGTTGAAGAGCAATTGCCAACGCAGCAGTTTGTTCGCATTCATAAGTCTTTTATCATAGCTGTTCCTGCCATTACTTCTATCCGCAGAAGCAGTGTATTTATACAGGATATGGAGCTTCCTATCAGCGATAATTTCAGGGAGAAACTCTTCGCCGTTATTGGCCGTGCTGAATAGATTTGTTTTCTTCCGTATTTCGTCGCATCATTTTCCCTTCTCGTCTCATTTGCTTCAGCCACGCCTGTTTGTCAGGCTACTTTTACAATATAAATTATCACACATGAAAAAGTTTATTCTGGCTTTTGTTGCAATTGTTTCCATGCATTTAGCAAAAGCACAAATGCCCGGCTCTGCTAACCAGGCTGCGCCAGCTATTGGTCGTATTTTCGGTAAGTTAGTAGATAGTACAGGTAAAGCTGTTGATGGTGCTTCAATAATAGTACTGCAAAGTAAATACGACAGCTCAACAAAAAAGACGAAGGAGGTATTGCTGAAGGGAACCATCAGTGCAGCGAATGGTGATTTTAATCTTGAAGAGCTGCCAATTTTCGGTCCATTGAAATTAACCGTATCAGCAACAGGATTTGAAGCATATAGTCAAACTGTAACATTTCAACCAAAGATGCCTGCAGGTTCAGCTCTAACGAAGCCAGGAACTGGCGGACAAATGCCCGATATGAGTGCAATGGCTTCAGCTTTTGAAAAAGATTTAGGCAAACTGAGTTTAGCAAAATCTGTAAAAGAATTGTCGGAGGTGATTGTAACGGCAGTGAAGGGACGTTTGAAAATGGATATTGATAAAAAAGTATTCAGTGTAGATCAGAATATTGTAAGTGCAGGTGGTACAGCTGTTGATGTAATGAAGAATGTTCCATCGGTAAATGTAGATATTGATGGAAATGTAACGTTGCGTAATGCATCGCCACAAATTTATATTGATGGCCGCCCAACAACTTTAACGCTGGATCAGATTCCTGCAGATGCAATTGAGAGCGTAGAGATCATTACCAATCCTTCTGCCAAGTATGATGCTTCAGGAGGTAATGCAGGGATCCTTAATATTGTTTTGAAGAAGAATAAAAAGAACGGTTATAATGGCAATGTGAATATGGGCATAGATAAACGTGGTGCTGTTAATGGCGGTGCAAGTCTTAATCTTCGCCAGGACAAGTTCAATCTTTCGCTCAGTGCATTTAGTAACCAGATGAAGAACCGGTCTGTTAGTGCAACTGATATCACCAGTCTTCTTTCAACTCCAAACATATTAGTCAATCAAACGGGTAATACAATAATGAATGGTGGTTTTCTGTTTGGTCGTGCAGGTATTGATTATTTAGCAACGAATCGTTTAACACTTTCGTTATCGGGTATAAGAGTACATGGTGAAATGAATCCCGGTTCTGTATTAAATACTGATAGTTCTTACAGCAATGGCTCATACATCAGTTTCAGCAACCGGACAACATCTACCAAAAGAGAGTTTAATGCTACAGGTGTGCAGGGAGGGTTTAAATATTTATTTCCTAAACAGGGGGAAGAGTTAACAGCTGATTTCAACATCTTTAATGGCCGTAACAGCAATAATCTTAATTACAATACCGGTATCTATACATCGGATGGTGGCGCAAAAACAGGAGCTGTGTTGCAGCAGATTCTTGGAAGCGGTACCAATAAATTCGTAACTCTTCAAACAGATTATGTAAAACCTTTTGGCAAAGCCGGTAAAATTGAAACAGGTGCAAGAATACAGTTACGTACAATGACGAATAACCAGGAAAATTACATGTTCAATAATCTCACAAGTGAATATGTGCTGATCCCGAATGCAACAAGTAATTACAAAAACAAAGACAATGTGTACGCAGCTTATCTTTCAGTGGGCAATCAGATAAACAGCTTCGGGTATAAGATTGGCTTGCGTGCAGAGAGTTCTGATTACACAGGTGAGTTAACAGATACCAAACAAAGCTTCAGCAATAAATATCCGCTGAGCTTATTCCCTTCATTGTTCTTAAGTCAAAAGTTGACTGATAAACAGGAACTGCAGTTTAGTGTAACACGCCGTGTAAACCGTCCGTTCTTTATGCAGGTAATCCCATTTATTGATTCAACCGATCAGTTAAACTGGAGCAGAGGTAATGCAGCTTTAAAGCCTGAGTTTACGAACTCCGCAGAAGTATCGTATTCAAAGAGTTTCAAAGGCGGTAATACCGTTTTGGTTTCGGCTTATTACAAATACACAACTAACTTAATTACCCGTTTCCTTGATACGATCACTTTGGCATCAGGTGAAAAACGTCCGTTGAGTACATATCAGAATGCACAATCAAGCCAATCGTATGGTGTTGAGTTTACCACACAGAACACTGTTACAAAGTGGTGGGATCTGAATTCGAACCTCAACATTTATAATTCAAAAATCAATAGCAATAATATTACCGGCACATCGCAACCTGCCATGTGGAGCTGGTTTGCAAAAGTGAATAACAACTTTAAATTGCCTGGAGATTTTAAGTTGCAGTTATCAGCTACCTACCAATCAAAAACAAATTTGCCTGTCAATCAAAACAGTGGTATGGGTGGTCCGCCAATGGGTGGTGGCGCACAAAGTGCAGCGCAGGGTTATATTAAAGCCAACTATGGTATTGACGCAGCTATTTCAAAAAGCTTCCTCAAGAACAAAGCAGCAACCGTAACCTTTAACGTAAATGATATTTTCAAAACAAGAAAATACGATCAGTACTCGGCGAGTTCATTCTATATTCAAAACAGCTCCCGTTTAAATGATGCACCTATGTTCCGTATAAACTTTGCTTACAAGTTCGGGCAAATGGACATGTCGATCTTTAAACGTAAAAATATTAAAGCGGAAAGCGAAGGATCGCAAGGCGCTATGCAGGGAATGCAGTAGCATAATTGTATGAATGATCAGCCTCATGTATTTGTTACAGGGGGCTTTTTTATGCAGTAAAATTGTGTATTTAGAAATGGGTTTTTAGTCTTACTTTTAAGTGTAACAAAGTTGCTGTTTCCAAAAGCTTTAACCGATTATTTTAAACACATTCTTAAACCTTCATTCATGGAACAAAACTTTGCTCAAACAAGAGAAACCAGGTATGCCAATGTCAGCAGCGATGAACGCACAATGGCTATTCTCTGTCATGTATTATCAATTTTCTTTTCTTTTATTCCGGCACTTGTAATCTATGTAGTAAAAAAAGATGATTCACCTTATGTTGCCGAGCATGCAAAAGAAGCCTTGAATTTTCAGATTTCATTGCTGATTTATTTTGTGATCAGTGGCATACTGGTATTGCTCCTGGTAGGTATTCTTTTGTTGATTGCTTTAGGCATAGGCTCATTAATACTATATATCATTGCATCTATAAAAGCGGCAGATGATATCTTATACCGTTACCCGTTTACAATCCGGTTCATTAAGTAGGCATCGTAGTTTTACGCAGCTTCTGTTAAGCAAAGTATAATAAAAGTTAGTGTTGATACGTTTCATAAGTTATGGCATTGGACTTGTTTTAAGTTCAATGACAAGTTGTATTTTTTACCCTAAACCGTAGCTTATGAAACAAGTTCTACTCCTTGCTTCTTTATTTATTATTATTTCATCCTGTGCCCGGAGAAAAATGGAGGCACGTGTTGATCGTTTCAACATCAGAACAATTGCTATTCTCCCTGCTCAACTTGAAGTAACAGGAAATACTCCAAAAAAACTTAGTGCTGAACAGCTGCAGCAGATCATCCGGCAAAACAAAAAGTTTTTGGATCAGGCTCTGTACATTGATCTGTCGCAGTATGTGGATTCACGCTTACGTCGCTATTCACAGGTACAGTTTCAAAGTGCCGATCGCACAAAAAAATTGCTCGAAGAGAAAGGCATCACCGATTCAGCTTCCTGGGAAATGGACCCGGCAGATCTGGCTAAAATATTAGGTGTTGATGCTGTAGTATCTGCTAAGGTTACTCAAAATCATATCCTCAGCGACGAGGTGGCAATGGGAATTGATGTGATTGGAGGAATTGTAAGACAAACAGTACCTAAGTTACCGCTGCCTTATGGTGCCGCCCGTACCAGTGATATGTATGTAAGCTGTGCTTTAATACGGGGAGGATATTCTGTATGGAGCACCCGGTTTACCAATCATACTGACTGGAATTATCCTTTTCAGAATGCAATTCAACGTGCAACATCTGCTATTGCCTACCGGTTTCCACTTTAATTGCAGGGTAAGCATTACCGCATAAAAAAGGGTCGTTCTGCATTTTGCAGAACGACCCTTTCAATATCATTCAGAAAAATTAGTCCCAGCCTTTTTTTGCTGTTCCTGCTGCGATAGCTGCCAACGCTTTTGCTTCACCCAGTAAAGCGGTCAGTTTGTTGCCTTTGCCATCATCACCTTTTGCGATATATCCGCCTTTGGCTGTACGTTCTACAACTGCATTTAAGATAGGAACATTCTTTTCTTTTGTCTTTACATTATACGCTGTTAATTGCATAGCTTAATGATTTTTTGGGGGTTAGTTAATAATCCCGGCAACCCGGCATAGGCTAAAATTACAGATTTTCCCCTTAGATGACTGAAAATGCTTTCCACAAGTGCACCAGGTTGCCTGAATTTAATAAAAAAGCGGCCATTAAGGCCGCCTAAATTATTGTAAATCAGTGATAAGTCATTTAAACATCAATCTTCGCATATTTTGCATGGCTTTCAATGAATTCCCTTCTTGGGGCTACTTCATCGCCCATCAGCATGCTGAATACCCTGTCGGCTTCAGCTGCACTTTCAATGGTCACCAGTTTTAAGGAGCGGCTACCGGGGTTCATGGTTGTTTCCCAAAGCTGATCAGCGTTCATTTCACCCAAACCTTTATAACGCTGAACATTTACGCTGTCTTCTTTTCCGCCGCCAAACTGAATAGCAAAGGCTTTGCGTTCTTCTTCGGTCCATGCATAGGCCATGTCTTTACCTTTTTACCTGGTAAAGAGGGGGCTGAGCAATATAAAGATAGCCCTGCTCAACAATAGCTGTCATATAACGGAAGAAGAATGTAAGAATCAAAGTGGCAATGTGGCTTCCATCCACATCGGCATCGGTCATGATGATGATCTTGTGGTAACGGAGTTTTGAAATATCCAATGCTTTAGGATCTTCAATGGTTCCCATCTTTACACCAAGGGCTGTAAACATGTTACGGATTTCCTCGTTATCATAGATCTTATGTTCCATTGCCTTTTCTACGTTCAGAATCTTACCACGCAACGGAAGGATAGCCTGGAAGCTTCGGTCACGGCCCTGCTTGGCTGTACCACCTGCTGAATCACCTTCAACTAAATATAATTCGCAACGTTCAGGATCTCTGTCGGAGCAATCAGCCAGTTTACCTGGTAAGCCGCCACCGCTTAATACAGTTTTACGCTGAACCAGTTCACGGGCTTTACGTGCAGCTGCTCTTGCCTGTGCTGCTAAAATAATTTTTTGAACAATATTCTTGGCATCCCTCGGATTTTCTTCCAGGTAAGCTTCTAATGTTTTACCAACAGTTACTTCAACTATGCCGCTTACTTCACTGTTGCCGAGTTTGGTTTTTGTCTGTCCTTCAAACTGTGGTTCAGGAACTTTTACAGAAATGATAGCGCTGAGCCCTTCCCTGAAATCATCACCTTCTACATCCACCTTGGCTTTTTCAAACATGCCTTCTTTCTTTCCGTAAGCAGTAAATACTCTTGTAATAGCACGACGGAAACCGGTTACATGTGTACCACCTTCAATGGTGTTGATATTGTTAACGTAGGAGAAGATATGTTCGCTGTAAGAGTCGTTATAGATCATGGCAACTTCTACTGCTACATTCGATGCTTCATCACGACTGTCCATGTAAATAACCTGTGGTAATAACGGACTGCGTTTGCTGTTACTGTCAATCAGTTCAACAAATTCACTGATACCACCTTCGCTGTAAAAAGTGCTGGTATAAGTTGCACCGCTTTCATCAAGTTCACGTAAATCATTTAAAACGATGCGGATTCCTTTATTCAGAAAAGAAAGTTCACGAAGACGGGCTTCTAAAATTTCTTTTTTATAAACCGATGCCGTAAAGATGGTTGTGTCGGGCCAGAAATGAACTTTTGTTCCTGTTAAGTTACTGCTGCCAATTTCACGAACAGCATATGCTGGGATCCCGGTGTGATATTCCTGTTCAAATATTTTTCCCTCACGCTGAACTGTTACCTGCAATGTTGATGAAAGTGCGTTTACGCAACTTACACCCACACCATGCAAACCACCTGATACTTTGTAAGAGCCTTTATCGAATTTTCCACCGGCATGCAGCACTGTCATTACAACTTCCAATGCCGAACGTTTTTCTTTTGTATGCATGGCAGTAGGAATACCACGGCCATCATCCTGTACGCTGATGCTGTTATCTTCATGAATGTTTACAGTAATGTTTTTACAGTAACCGCCCATGGCTTCATCAATGGAGTTGTCAACCACCTCATAGACGAGGTGATGCAAACCTTTCTCACTGATATCGCCAATATACATGGCGGGTCTTTTACGAACCGCTTCTAAACCTTCTAAAACCTGGATGCTGTCTGCGCCGTAACCTGCATTTTGTTCTGCTGCGCTGAGTGTTTTTTCCTGCAAATCTGTGCTCATATTGTGCTTCTCTGAAATCTGTTTTGTGAGGTAAAAATATATTCGGACAAATGTACGGAAAAGCAGCGGGTTGAAGCGTTTTTAAAGCCTGTTTTTGACCCAAAAAATCCACAATTTTTCAGGTGATTTTCAGGAGGAAATTTTCTTCATTTCAGGAATAATTTTTAGTAAGAAAAATACATATCAGCTTTATTGTATTGAAAATATGACAATAGTCAGGCATTTGGGACTGATCTGTGAAATTTCAATGTCTTAACTTTGTTCTCTTATGCAGCAATTGAACGATATACTCACACTGGCACACAGGCATCCTCTGATGATGCATGAGCTGGACTTGCTGCATGAGGTTGAAAAACAGATCCCCGGCTCTGTGAGTTACAGCATCAGGCGTTACAAAATGCAGCCTCAGTGGAATATGGAAGATGTGGGGATGCTTGCCTATAATTATCAACCGAAATTGCAAAAAGACAGGAGTATTGAACTGAGGTTTTGTATTTCGGGAAATAAATACTGTTCAAACACAGCCTGTAAAAATGGCGTTTGCAGAACACAATCGCAGCGATGCGGAGAGTTTGCAGATACTGTTGACGTTTTCAGCTTCCATTATTCGGCATCTTATCTCAGCCAGTTTGTAAAAGGGAAAACAGTTCAAACAAAGAGCGACCAGATACTTGCATTCAAACAAAAGGAATCCTTTTCAACTGTTGTGAATCTTTGTAACCGAACAAAAGGAATTCTTGAAAATCTGTTGCAGCATAATTACAGCAATGCGCTTGAAAATATTTATGTAAATAGCCAGTTGCAAACGCTGTTACTGTACGGTCTTGAGTGTTTGGTGGAAGAAAAAGCAGAAGAGAGTTTCGCCTGCAAATTTCTTTCTAACGAAGCGGATCGTGATAAGATGAACCTGGCCCGTGAAATTTTACTGCAACGCATAGGTGATCCTATCACCATTAAAGAACTCAGCCGCAAGGTTGGAACCAACGAATGTTACTTAAAGAAAGGATTTAAAGAAATGTTTGGCACAACGGTTTTTGATTTTTATCAAAGTCAGCGTATGGAGCACGCCAAATATTTATTATATGAAAAAGGGCTGAGCGTTACTGAAGTAAGTGCACTGCTCGGCTATTCTTCTATCTCCCATTTTTCTACTGCATTTAAAAAACATACAGGCCTGAAGCCCTGTGAGTTATTGTTTAAACCCTACTAATTCCATTTTCTTTTTCTTAGTGAAGCTTTCCGTTTTGCGTAAATGCTTTTCCTCATTCTGTAAGCGATTAAGATTTCTGTGAAGCAATTTTGCATCTTATAAAAACATAAGATCAATGGAACGGAAATTAAGAACCAAACTGATTATTCTTTTTACACTTATCGCTTCATCCATATTTGCACAACAGGGTATTAAGGACGCAGTAGCAACAACTGATCACCCTATTTCTGTACATACAGCAGTTGATCAGCAGGGTATTAAAGGTGTAGTAACAACAGTTGACGGCAAAGCTGCAGAACACGTAAGTATTTTATTAAAAGAAATCAATAAAGGAGCAATCACTCTCGAAGATGGTTCGTACAGGATTTATAATGTACCGGCAGGTGAGTATACGGTCATCGTATCTTTTGTAGGTCTGCAAACAATTGAGAAAAAAATACAGGTACACGAAAACGAAATACTGAACAGTAATTTTATCCTGAAAGAAAATGCAAAAGAGCTGAATGAAATTGTGATTGCTTATTTCAGAAGCGTAAACGACAGAGTAACGGTGTTTGGTAAATCAGCTATCAAGCCAATGGATTTACCGCAAGCTATTGCAACCGTAGGCGAAGCAGTAATAAAAGATCAGCAGGCGCAACGTTTAAGCGATGTTGTAAAGAATGTAAATGGTGTGTACCTGAGCACAACAAGAGCCAGTACACAGGAAAGTTTTTCTGCACGTGGTTATGGGTTTTCTTCTACCAATATGTTCCGCAACGGTTCAAGGGTAAACAGCGGTGCAATGCCTGAAGTAAGTTCACTGGAAAGTGTGGAAGTACTGAAAGGTGGTGCGGCTATTTTGTATGGTAACGTAGCGCCGGGTGGTGTGTTGAACATGGTAACAAAAAACCGAACTTTGATTTTGGCGGTGAAGTAGGTGTGCGTGCAGGGAGTTTCGATTTGTGGAAACCAACTTTTGACGTGTATGGTCCTATCACCCAAAAAATTGCTTATCGTTTGAACGGTACGTTTGAAACAACAGATAGCTATCGATCAAAGGTTTCTTCTGCACGTTACTATGTAAACCCTTCTTTCCTGTTTAAGCTTGGTGCTAAAACAGAATTGGTTGTGGAAGGTGATTACCTGAAACATGATTTCACACCTGATTTTGGTATTGGTTCATTGAACAACACGATCATCCCGAATGTGCATCGCTCAACATTCATGGGTACCGATTGGCAATATAATATTACACAACAGGCAACTGCTTCTGCAACCGTTAAACATGCGTTCAATAATAACTGGCAGTTAAGCAGTGTGGCTTCGTACCAAAACTTCGATCGTGATTATTACTCGGTAGAACGGATTCAGGCAAAAGCAAACGGCGATTGGGGTCGTCCGCTGGGTCGTGTAGACACAAAAGAAAATTTTTATACAGGCCAGGTGAACCTGAACGGTAAATTCAAAACCGGAAAAATTGAACATACTCTGTTAGCAGGTATTGATGCCGACCGTTATCTTACTGAAACATACAACTACGATGTACAGGGAAAAATCTACGACAGTATCAACATTATTGATCCAAATAAATTTGTACGCCGCACAGATATTCCTGTGGCAAAAAGAACAACATTCGTACAGACACCAGTAAACAGAATAGGTGCTTATGTGCAGGATCTTATCAGCATAACAGAAAAAATCAAAGTTTTGGTTGGTATCCGTTGGTCATTACAGGAGGCTACGCCTTCAATAACTGACACGCTTGCCACAGGCGGACAGTCAAAAACCAAATTGAAAACTGATAAAGCATTTTCTCCACGTGTTGGTTTGGTCTATCGCATGAAGCCAACTGTTTCTTTCTTCGCCAGCTATTCTAATTCCTTTGCTATCAACACGGGATTGGATGTTTACAACAATGTACTACCTCCTTCGATTATTGATCAGTACGAATTAGGAGTGAAAAATATTCTGTTGAAAGGAAAGTTAACTGTTAATGTTACAGCTTATAAAATCATCAACAATAACCTGGCGCAGACTGCACAGTTCGATCGTAACGGAAATCCAAACAGCAACAGTAACCTGAAAGAACTTACCGGCCAAACAACCAGCAATGGTGTGGAGCTTGATATTACAGCTAACCCTCTAAAGGGATTCTCAATTATTGCGGGTTACAGTTATAACGATATGCGTTATACCAATACACCTGATAAAATTGGCAGTTATGTAGAAGGCGATCGTTTGGTAAATACACCGGCGCATACAGCTAATACAAGTGCTTTCTATACTATCAGCAAAGGCAAATTGAATGGATTGAAATTTGGAACATCGCTATTTTATGTGGGTAAGCGTTTTGGAGGCTGGAACAATACAATTGGTCAGGCACAGAATTACTCAAGACTGATTCCTGTAGAAGCATTTACAACCGTTGATATATCTGCAGGCTACAGTATTAAACGTTTTTCTTTACTTGTGAAAGTTTCAAATCTTGCAAACGTTTTAAGTTATTATGTACATGAAAATTACAGCATCAATCCAATTCCTCCACGTCAGTTTGTGGCAACAATTGCTTATAAATTCTGAGCAGGAAAAGTAAATAAATAACGTCTGAAAAGGGGACTCGCTTCACAGCGATCCCTTTTTCACATAACAGGCAAACGGTAAAGAAGATAATTAATTAAAGCAATGGCAAAAGATTCCACACAAAAGAGCACCTGGCAGAAACTAAGAAAACTGTTTAATGATATTCATTTGTGGATAGGCCTCAGCAGCGGGCTGTTTGTAATTGCCATTTGCTTCAGCGGAACAGTGTATGTTTTTAATACAGAACTTACTGAAAAAGCAGCACCGCATTTATATAAAGCAAAACCGGTTGAAGGGAACGAGCGCATTCCGGTTGATACGTTACTGGAAAAAATAAAAACAGTTTCCGGCGGCACAATTACAAGTGTAACCATTCCTGCAGCACTCAACCGTACATACCAGTTCAACGTAAAAACAAAAAGTGACAGTACTGCCAGAGGAGGAGTTACTTATATGGTGAACCCCTATACAGGCGAAATAACCGGTAATTCAAAAGAGAAAAACCGCACAAAAGAATTCATGTCGACAATGTTCAGTCTTCATCGCTGGCTTTTGCTGGATAAAGTGAAGCAGCCTTTGATAAAAGGTGTGGAGAACAGAAAGCTTGGCAGCATGATTAGCGGGTGGGTTACAATCATTTTTACATTGGGTTGTATCACAGGATTGATTATCTGGTTCCCGCAAAAAGTAAAGCATTGGCGCCAGGGTTTAAAAATAAAATGGAATGCAGGATGGAAGCGGGTGAATAATGACCTGCACAATACACTTGCTTTTTATTCACTGATTTTTTTATTGCTGATGGGATTAACCGGGCCTCAATGGTCGTTTGAATGGTACCGCAATGGTATGCAGAAAACATTAGGTACTTATAGACCTGCAGAAAGAGGAAAGGGAGGAGGACGCCGACCGGGTACTGAAGCTGGCGGAAATCGCAGAGAAGGAAAAGCACCGCAGCAAAATGAACAGGCAACAAACGCATCACCAATACCGATTGTTCAATTATCAATTGCTGATTATGTACGTGAAGCAGATAAGTTATTAACTTATAATGGTAACTATGTAATCAACTTACCAGCAAATGCTGAAGCACAAACAATGATCATTAAAACAAAAGTGGGCTTCTTTGCACCGGCTGCCGGCGACAGGATTACAATGGATCAGTACAGTGGAAAAGTACTGAAGCTTGATTTGTTTAAGAGAAAGCCCTTTAATGAAAGAATAGCAGCCTCTATTAAAGCCATACATGTTGGGAATGTATATGGAACCTTTACAAAAATTCTTTACTTCCTTGCCTGCTTAATTGCTACAACTCTGCCAATTACAGGAACACTTATCTGGTATAACAAACTGAAGAAAAAGAGGAAACATAACCGTGTTTCTCTGACAGATGTGGAAACAGAAGCATAATAACCACTAAGTACAGCAAATCTTATTGTAAACCCCAAAGCGATTGACTTTGGGGTTTATTTCTTATGTGTCTTATGATTGCTGTCAGTTACTGATATGATTCATTTCTTCATAGTGTCATTCTACAGTCAAACAAACATCATTTTTAACATGATGACAGTTCTGTGATAATGAAGATGAGTTACTAATACATTTTTGCGTAGAATTTATTTATGCAAAAAATTATTACAGGAATCGCATTGTTCATGAGTTGCTTTACAGCATCTGCGCAGGATACTGTACCGTTAATTGACTCCACTTATTTTAAGTTATTAAACGAAGTGGTGGTAACAGCAACACGTACTGAACGTAAGCTGGGTAATGTAGCTGTTCCTGTAACAATCATTTCTCAAAAACAAATTCAGCAGGCCGGTACATTAAGGCTTCGTGATATTTTACAGGAAACAACCGGTTTATTTATTACCAGCGGCTTTGGTGCAGGTGTGCAAATGCAGGGCTTAAGTGCTGATTATACAATGATCTTAATTGATGGAGAACCATTAGTAGGAAGAACTGCAGGTGTGCTTGATATTAACCGTATAGCTGTAGGAAATATTAAGAAGATTGAAATTGTAAAAGGCCCTTCATCAAGTTTATACGGCTCAGAAGCAATGGCCGGTGTTATTAATATCATTACGGATCACAGCAGAAAAAAGCAACTCAGTGCAGGTCTTCGTTATGGTTTTGGAAATCCTGATCTGGGATGGGCTGCTCCTGTTGGTTCAAAAACATTTAAGCAATCTGATTTTAATATTACTGCCGGTACATATTTTAAAAAGCTGTCAGTAAAATATATGGGGAACGCAATGTATAATGATGCAATTACCTATCGGCCAAATTCACAGGCAAGATTTCCTCAACCTGTTTGGCGGTTTACCAATCAACTGCAACTTGCATACAACTTCAGTTCAGATACAAAACTGAATATGACGGTGCGTAATGCATATGATTATATTAAAAAGGAACTGGCAGTGGCCAATAATGGAGTAATCAGTAATTCATACGGAAGAGAGATCAATAATGACTGGAATATTAATACATCTCTTTCTCACCGCTTCAATAGTAAAGTGAATTCAACCCTGCGTTTATACAGCACCATCTTTGATGGCTCTGAAAAATTAAGCTTTAAAGAAAAACCAGATAGTATTTATTATGATGGATTCCGTCAGCGGTTTTATCGTGCCGAAAATCAAACAGATATCAGCTTTAAAAAGATGAACCTGACAGTTGGCGCAGGTTATATCATTGATGAAGCAAGATCAACCCGCTATGATAACAAGCAGCAATTATAAACAAAACAGAATTGCTTATGGTTTTCTGCAGCATGAGTGGATACCCAATGAAAAAGTTTCTGTGATTGCCGGTTTACGTTATGATGATAACCGTTTGTTTGCAGCTGCATTCAGTCCAAAGTTGGCCGTTCGTTACAGTGTCAGCAAAAGAATAAATATTAATGCATCAATCGGAAGAGGATTTAAAGCTCCCGATTTCCGCCAGCTCTATCTCAACTTTACCAATATTTCTGCCGGCGGTTATTCAGTGTTTGGTTCTATTGATGCAATCAAAGTAATCACTGCATTACAGCAGCGTGGTGAAATAGCAGAGTTGATGAGTGACTTCAGTAAGTTGAGTACACTTACTCCTGAGTACAGTACAGGAATGAATGCAGGTGCAACAATTCTCGCAGCAAAAAATCTGTCCTTTAAAATAAATGCTTTCCGTAATGATATTGACGGGTTGATTGAAGTAAGACAGGTGGCAACAAGAACAAATGGTACACAGATTTACAGTTATATCAATGTAAAAAAAGCATACACACAAGGCGGAGAAGTTGAAGCGAGCTGGTCTCCAATAAAATTCGTAACAGTGAAAGGCGGATACCAGATTTTGTTCACTGCTGATAAGGAAGAATTGAAACGCATAAAAAGCGGTAAGGAATCAGTAAGAGATGCAAGTAATATCAGCCGTACTTTATTACGCAGTGAATATGTTGGTTTGGCCAACAGAAGCAAGCATATGGCTAACCTGAAGCTCACCTATGAAAATGAACAGCAATTTTTTGCCACGGCCCGTGCAGTATATCGCAGCAAATGGGCAGTAAGCAATACAAGCGGCAATACTGTGTATGATGTGAAAGATGAATTTGGAAATGCCTTTGTACTCATCAATGTTTCAGCAGGGAAAGAGTTTAAAAACGGCATACGTCTGCAGGCAGGAATGGATAACATCTTCAATTACCAGGATGCAGGGTATTTACCCAACCTTCCCGGCAGAGTTATGTATGCATCCATCCAATACAATTTTATACGTAAACAATAAACGAAACAATAAATAAAACAAGTAATGAAAACAAAATTCATCCTATCAACAGCAGTTGCAGCAATAATGATTCTGAGTGCATGTAAAAAAGAAAAAACACCTTTACAACAGGCAGACCCGGGTGCTTATAAAGTAGAAGTTAGCGGTAAAATTGTAACTGTGAAGAATCTTCCGGCCGATACAATCGTTACAGTTACTGCACAGGGCCAGCCAATTGGAACCGGTCATTACGGTTTCTTCAGTTTAGAAACCAACCAATGGATTGCCAACAGTGATTCAGCAACAGCAAAATGGGATCTTGCTTTTGCAGGCTCAACTATTCGTGTAAACAATGCTACAAGCGGACCAGGTACTGGTGGTGCTTTTGTTCAGGTTGCCAATTTTGCTGATGTAACAAGCGTATCAGTTGATTCAACTTTTCGTATCGATAATCACCCGGTAAGTTATGCCATTGTGAAGGGTTCAGGCAAAGGATGGTACAATTATGATGGTGTAAATGTATTGCTGACTCCTATTGCAGGCCGTACACTCATCGTCCGCACCGCAAGTGGTAAATATGCAAAAGTGGAGATCCTCAATTTTTATAAAGGTGGGGTTACACTGTCAACAACTGCATCAGATGCTGACAAAACCTATTTACAACGCTATTATACTTTCCGTTATACTTTCCAGTCAAACGGAAGCAAGACTTTCTAATTGTTGATTAAAGTGGTAAAAGGCCTCCAGAATACGGGGGCTTTTTGGTTTTCAATCACCCCCGAACTTTCTTACCTTTGGCCACTTTTATAAAACTAAGACAGGAGAGAATCATGAGTGTGAAGTACAGAGAATTTTCGCAGTTGAATCTGCCCTCCATTGAACAGGAGATTTTAGCCAGGTGGGAAACTGAACAGGCATTTGAAAAAAGTATTGCAGTGCGGGAAGGTGCCCAACCCTTTGTGTTTTTTGAAGGTCCACCCAGCGCCAATGGTATGCCCGGTATTCACCACGTTATTTCCAGAACGCTGAAGGATCTGGTTTGCCGCTACAAAACCATGAAAGGTTTCCAGGTAAAACGCAAGGGCGGATGGGATACTCATGGACTTCCGATTGAACTCGGAGTAGAAAAAGAACTGGGCATCACCAAGGAAGATATTGGTGTGAAGATCTCTGTTGAAGATTACAACAAAAAATGCCGGGAAGCGGTATTGCGTTATAAAGACAAGTGGGATGATATCACCAAAAAAATGGGATACTGGGTCGATTTGAATGATCCCTATATCACTTTCAAGAATGAATATATCGAAACACTCTGGTGGTTGCTGCAACAGTTGTACAAGAAAGGGTTGCTATATGAAAGCGTAAGTATTCAGCCTTATTCACCTGCTGCAGGCACAGGTTTAAGTTCACATGAATTAAATCAGCCCGGAACATACAAGGATGTAAAAGATACTTCTGCTGTTGCTATGTTTAAGGCAGTGAAGAATGAACGCAGCAAGTTTTTGTTTGATGCTGCGTATTCAGCTCCCTCTCCTTTGGAGAGGGCGGGGTGTGAGGTCTATTTCCTTGCATGGACAACAACCCCATGGACATTGCCTTCCAACCTCGGTTTAACTGTTGGTCCGAACATTGACTATGTTCTGGTAAAAACATTCAATCCATATAGCGGTAAACCATGTGCAGTTGTATTAGCGAAAGCGCTACTGCATAAATATTTTCCTGAACATGTGGATGAGTTTGAAGAAGGCGCAGAAATTTATGATGCGGTCAACAACTGGTTCAATCATGGCAGTGATGAATTCCTGGTTGAAAAAAAGGTTGAATTAAAATCAGCATTCGATGCACTGGTGAAGAAAAAACAACTGCCTTATAAAATCGTAGCCACATTCAAAGGAAAAGAAATTGAAGAATGCCGCTATGAACAGTTGCTTCCGTACGAAGCCAATAAAGAAACCGGCGGCGATTCATTCCGTGTTATTCCCGGCGATTTTGTAACTACTGAAGATGGTACAGGTATCGTTCATACTGCTCCTGCTTTTGGTGCAGATGATTACAGGGTAGGGAAGAAATTCGGCATTGGAATTCTCACCATGGTTGATCGGGAAGGAAAGTTTTTGGATGGTATGGGTGAGTTCAGCAACCGTTATGTAAAGAATTATAAAGACGATCCGAGTTATGAAGATGTAAATGTTGACATCTGCGTAAAACTGAAAAAGAAAACAGGGCGTTTAAAGTAGAGAATACGAACACAGTTATCCGCATTGCTGGAGAACTGATAAACCGATTCTGTATTATCCTTTAGATGCATGGTTTATTAAAACAACTGCCATCAAAGACAGGATGGTTGAATTAAATAAAACCATCAACTGGAAGCCAAAGTCAACAGGTGAAGGCCGCTTTGGTAACTGGCTGGAAAATATGGTGGACTGGAATCTCAGCCGTTCACGTTTCTGGGGTACGCCATTGCCTATTTGGAAATGCGGACAAGCTGATCCTGATATTAATTACAAATCAGAGAATACGAACAGAGAGTTTTTTGATGAAAAAAGAACTAGTGAGCCTTTTGACCAGATCTGTATTGGGACAAGAGATGATTTAAAAAATGTCAACTCTACTGGTGGATGGGGATGTAAAGGATTTTTAATTGATTTTGATAGATTAGCAACAGATGTTATAAATAAGGACAACGATTTAGTAAATACTATTAATGAGTACAACAAGTCATTTGACCCCAACAGCTTTAGTTATATTTCTTTTGATCATTTAAGAGAGTTGGTCGAGAAGAATGGATTTACTAAGGAAATATTAATAGATAAATTTAGATTCAGTTTAAAGATAATTGAAAAATACATTACTGAAATTACTGATGCTAATCTTACTGATATTGACTTTCATAAACCGTCTATCGATAAAATTGTTTTTTCAAGAAATGGCTCATTGGATAATATTAATTTATATGTTAGAGTTGATGACTTAATTGATGTTTGGTTTGACAGTGGTGCTATGCCTTATGCACAGTGGGGACTTGATCATGAGAAGGTGAAGAAGGGAGAAAAGTATCCGTTCAAATTACCGGCAGGTGTAAACAATTTTGAAGATCTCTATCCGGCAAGTTTTATTGCAGAAGGTGTCGAGCAAACAAGAGGATGGTTTTATACACTGCATGCTATCTCTTCATTAGTTTATGACAGCGTTGCTTACCAAACTGTAGTGAGTAATGGTTTGGTGCTGGATAAGCACGGCAACAAAATGAGTAAGCGTTTGGGTAATGTGGTTGATCCCTTTGAAACCATTGCAAAGTTTGGAGCTGATGCCACACGCTGGTATCTCATTACCAATGCATCGCCATGGGATAATTTAAAATTTGATATTGAAGGCATCAAAGAAGTACAGCGTAAGTTCTTTGGTACACTTTATAATACTTATCAGTTCTTTGCTTTGTATGCAAACGTGGATGGTTTTGACTTTAAAGAAGCGGCTATTCCTTTGAAAGATCGCCCGGAAATTGACCGCTGGATTTTATCATCACTTCATACACTTATTAAAAAAGTGAATGAAGCAATGGATGATTATGAACCAACACAGGCCGGCCGTTTGATTGAAGAGTTTGTAGATGCACATCTCAGCAACTGGTATGTACGTTTATGCCGCCGCCGTTTCTGGAAAGGAGAGTATGAGCAGGATAAGATCAGTGCTTATCAAACATTGTATGAATGTATTGAAACAGTTTTGCTGTTGATGGCACCAGTATCGCCGTTCTTCAGTGATGCAATATTCAGTGAGTTAAACAAAGTGAGCAACCGCTTCAAAGCTGACTCCATTCATCATGTTGATTTCCCTGTTGCCAATGAAGCAATCATTGATGCAGCATTGGAAGAACGCATGCAGCTGGCGCAGGATGCTTCATCATTAGTACTATCTCTCCGCAAAAAAGTAAATATCAAGGTTCGTCAGCCATTGCAGAAAGTAATGATCCCTGTGTTGAGCACAACCATGAAGGAACAGTTTGAAAAAGTGGAAGATATCATTATGAGCGAAGTGAATGTGAAGGAAATTGAATACCTCACAGCTGATAATTCCTTTATTAAAAAGAAGATCAAGCCCAACTTTGTGGCCCTGGGTAAAAAGATGGGAGCGAAGATGAAAGGGGTGTCGGCGGCACTGGCCCAGTTCACGCAGGAACAAATCAGCCAGTTTGAAAAAGAAACTGTTTATAACCTGTTGATTGAGAATGAAACTGTTCCATTATATTTGACAGATGTAGAAATTGTGAGCGAGGATGTGCCGGGATGGATGGTAACCAATAAGGGAGCAGTTACCGTGGCACTGGACGTAACAGTTACGCCAGAATTGCAGGATGAAGGGAACGCAAGGGAGCTGGTGAACCGGATTCAAAAGATCAGGAAAGAGAGTGGATTTGATCTGACAGACCGTATTGCAGTGCAGGTAAGCGACGAAGAAAAGCTGCGATCTTCCATCACTCAATTTAAATCCTATATTTGCGCCGAAATTTTGGCAGATAATCTCGACCTTGTGCCGCAATTAAAGGATGGCATTGAAGTTGAGATAAATGACATTCTTATAAAAGTACAAGTATCCAAAAAAGGAGGATAGAATGGCAATAAAAAAGAAAGCAGCAAAACCTGCTCCCAAGAAAGTAGCGAAACCTGTTGCTAAAAAAACAGTAAAGGCAGCGAAACCTGCTGCAAAACCTGCCCGCCCATCTGGCGGGAAGCCAGCTCCTAAAAAAGCGGTTGCCAAGCCAGTAGCGAAACCTGCACCTAAGAAAGCAGCAAAACCTGCTCCGAAACCAGCAGCGAAAGCTCCTGAAAAAAAGGTAGCCAAGCCGGTTGTAAAACCAGTGGCAAAAGCACCTGAAGTAAAGAAACATGCGCCCATTGTTGCCAAACCGGCAGCGGCAAGTGCTATTAAGCCAACTGTAAAACAAGCGATTAAAGATTTGAAAAAAGAAGCAAAGAAACCGTTGCCTGCAAAGGAAATTAAACCCATTAAAACCTCGGTTTCAACATCCGTACGTTACCAGCCCGATTTTACGAAATCAGTATTAGATAAGGCTGAAGAAGAAAAACCACAGGGACCAATGATCCGTTACAATGATGCTGACCTGGTTGAATTCAGGGAATTGATTCAGCGTAAACTGGAATCAGCCAAAAAGGAACTGGGTTATCTGCAGGGATTAATTACCCGTAAGGATGAAACAGGTGGCGATGGTGATGACGGCCGTTATATGACCATGGAAGATGGCAGTGTAAGTATGGAAAGAGAGCAACTGAGCCAGATGGCCAGCCGCCAGATCACTTTCATTGATCACCTGGAAAAAGCCATGATGCGTATTGAAAACAAAACCTATGGTATTTGCCGCGTAACAGGAAAGCTTATTGATAAAGCCCGCCTGCGTGCAGTACCCCATGCTACTTTAAGTATGGAAGCCAAGATGGGAATTGTAAGAGGCCCGCAGGTGTCAGGAGAATAAATTACATTTTCTGTAAATAGAAAAATCCCGCTTTAATTGCGGGATTTTTTTGTGTTATTGACAGACTGGTTCAATTCAGTAAAGTTTATGCCATGGAAACACCTGCTATTCCACCGGCAATAAATCCAAAGATGAGAATAATCAGAATCAATAAGATTGAAATTGATATGCCAAGTATTCCGGCTATATAGGCAATGTTTGCTTTTAGCTTATTGCCTTTGCTAAGAAAACCAGGCTGTTCTTTTTCTTTTTTAAATGCAATGATACTTAAGATGAAACCTGTTATACAAAAGGCTAAACCAATAAAGCTGTATAGTCCAATTATAAAGATGGCTGCAATTATAAGTAGACCTGTTAATGAGAAAATTAAACTGAATAACACTAATCGATTTGTACTCTTTTGTGTGTGATCAGAGAATCGCATTATGTGATAAAGAACTCTAAGTTTCATTCTGTCTGCAGTTTTCAACTTATGCCCATTAATTGTTTCTATAGTCTTTAGAAAGCTTTTAAAGGGTTTCTTTTTTTCAATTTTATTGTTTTGTGCTATTGCGGTGTGATTATTATTTATTGACACTGAAACGTTTGAGATGGCCGAAGCAGAAAGATGGAGGAAACAAAATATCAATAAAAGGGCTTTCAATTTATTACAGTTGAGTTAATAATAGAATAGCTATTGTTTTATCAATTTGAAGGTTTTAGAAAACTCTTTACTTGTGATGTTTAAAAAATATATCCCTGTAGCTGCGCTATGCAAAAGATTAAAAACCGAATTACTTGTATTTGATACTGTCCTTTTACTAAGAACCTGACCAATTGAATTGGAAAATGTAATGTTGTATGAATTCTCCTTTTTCAAGTTTTTAATATATACAGATTGTATAAATGGATTGGGATAAACAGAAATTGAGAATATTGAGTCAACCACAACGCTTTCTGTACAAGATGAAAAAACGGTATAGCTCGAGTCTTTTTCCCCGAGAGTTAACCAGAAAACGTTTTTTCCTGATTCTTCAGGAACTTGAAATTTTAAGTTTCCAAAGTTACCAGACCCAATTGTTTCTCCAAGAATATGAATTTGATTTTTACTGTCAATTGAAATACTTGATCCGAATTCATTGTAAAACCAATCTCCATTATGTGCTGGAATATTGCTGCCACCAGTTTTCATCCATTTAAACTGTCCTGAACCGCCTAACGAGTAAATGAAGAAGTCAGTATGCCCTTTTGAAGTATAAATAGTATCGTTAATCTTAAACCCATCAGAATAAGATCCTGTAACATAGATATCATTTGTCTTTGCTACTGCAATATCAGAGATACGGGTTATGCCGGGACCATCAGCTTTATTTATCCAGAGAATATTGCCGGAACTGTCACATTGTAAGATAAAAATGCCCGATTTGTCTGGGGACAAAAAGGTACTGTCTCCGATGGTAATTTCTATTCCATAATAGCCTCCGAAATAATAGCCATTCTCATTGTGTTGGATAGCAGTTATATAAGGAATGCCTTTGCTTTTAAAGTCTTTTTTCCAAATAATATTTCCAGTAGATTTATCCAATTTTGAGATAAAGGCATGATAGGTACCATACGTATTTTCTGCTTCATTTCCTCCAGCTAAAACATTTCCATAATCATCAAACTTTACCCTATATACTCCGATACCTAAGGTTGAAGTAATTTTATCGTACCATTGCACTTCTCCGTCAGGTAATAATTTCACAATGAAACTTCCTTGTCCGTAAATAGTTTTGCCGAATGCTGATGTCTGATCACCATATGAAAACACAGATGCTACAATCGAACCATCATTAAATAAATCTAGTGACGTAATTGGAGCATCCGTTGCATATCCACTTAAAGAATAACTCTGAACCATTTTAGTCCATAGGAGAAGGCCTGTTTTAGAATATTTTTTATAAAACCATTACTTGAAGCACCCTGCTGGTAAGTTCCGGAGATATACATATTACTTGCTTCATCTACAAATACCCGACCTAAGGTTGCGCCATCCACAAATATCGATAAGTTTAGATTTTTTATTGAATCGAACCGTAAGAGAAATCCAGAAAATGTGGCAATTGGTTGATGAGAGATAACTTCGCAGTTAATAGAAAAAGAAGAGTTGTCAAATATTCCGGCGCCTATATTCTGAATGTTTAGAAATGATCCTATTATATAATAGTTATCATGCCTGTCGGTATAGATTGAACCGCTGTAATCAAAAGATTTACTTGCCAGTAATTTTAGACCAGACCATTTTGGCTCTTGTGCGAAAACAGTAAAGGCAAGGTTTAATATGACAAAGATGATTGATAACTTTTTCATTTTATTTTTTCTTTCGTAAGAATAAAAGCCTTGGATCAATAACAACTCCAAGATTATTATGGCTGATTCTGTAATAGACTAACTGGGCTGATATTTGATCAGTATAATAAAATTGGTATTGCAGCATCAGCCATGGCGCATCTTTAAAACGAAAGTTGGTTGCAAGAAAGGGTTCAATAAATTGAACACGGGATACGCTCATATCCTTGAGATAATAATCAAGCGTTTGCTGTTCTGTATAACTTGTATTGATTGCAGAGTGCCCGGTATTGACATATTTAAAACCAAGACTCAGAAAAAAAAGTTTTTTCCCGGATGTAATGATAGTGAAGGCTGAATGAAAAATTTATTGATACTGGCATTGTAAAACCCAGATGAAGTTGTGTTTCCGTTTTGAGTATACCTGTCTGTAATTTTCAGCTTTCCAAAACCATATCCTGCAAAACATTCAAATATGATCGACTTGTTATTTGTAAGCGGGTAGAAAATTCCTGCACCTAATTCAAACTGGTTTCTTTTATAATTCACCATGTCAGTGTAAGTAGAAGAATTATCATTGTATTGAACCTGATCCCTTTCTTTAATGGTACCTGAATAAGATGCCAGTACAGCAAAATGATTGGTGATGGCATAAGCCGATTGAAGATTCAGGTTTAGTTCTGTGTTTTGATCGACAGTAGATTCCAGAGTTGAATAAGTTCCAATTGATACAGTTGCTGCCAGCCTCGATTCATTCTTTTCTTTAAAGCCGGGAGTATTTGGCGCAACAGGCGAATAGGCATAACGAACCTCTGAGCAGGAAGTAAAAAGAAAGAGGAGGCTGATAATACAAAGGGTAAAATTGTTCATAACAATGGGATTTATTGGTGGAATATACTTGTACTAAAGTAAGCCAGTATTCAATCCATTAATGATCAACTATTCGCCTTTAATGCGAATTCAATGCAGTAAATTCGCCTTTAATGCGACTTTTAGGTAATTTTAGAGTCATTGTATCATTAAACGCAACTGATTATGGAGCAGCTTCAAACTAATTTCTTTAAACACCTGTCTCAAAAATTAGCAGCAAACCGAAAAATGTCGGATGAATTGGTTGAATTACTGGGCATCAGTAAAGGGGAGGCCTATAAAAAAATTAATACAAAAAGCCTGTTGACCATTCCTCAGATCAAACTGCTTTGCGATAAATTCCAGGTCAGTTTCACTATTGAAGGAAAGGAAAACAGATCGAGTGCCAATATTAATTTCACACCATTTCATACAGGTAAAATTGAAGTAAAAGATTATATCAGAAGCCTTGAAAAATTCCTCAGCAACATTGCCGCTTCAAATAACGGGAAGTTAAGTTGTGCTACTGATGATGTTCCCATCTTTCACCTGTTTCAATATCCGGAGTTAACTGCTTTTAAACTGCATTTTTGGCAAATGCGGATCATTGACCAGGCTCCTTTTAAATTTAATGTGAATGACTGGAGTCCTTCTATTTTGCAACCGGCGGCAAGACTGCATCAGCTATACCAAACAATCCCCAGTGTTGAAGTATGGACCAAGACAAGTTTACTGAATACACTGGATCAGATAAAATATGCAGCAGAAACAAAAATTATTACAGATAAAAAAGTTGGAAGGCTTATCTGCAACCAATTGCGTTCAGCATTGGCAGAAATAGAAATGTATGCGGTTAACCGAAACAAAATAGCAAAAGGAGATGCGTCTTTCGATTGGTATTTTTATGACATTATCGGCACCATTACTTATTTAGCTGAAATGGGCGAGGAACTGTCAACCTTTATCCGTTTCAATACATTCAATACTATTCAGGAAGAGAATGGCCCTTTATGTAAGGAAGTAAAGCACTGGCTGGAAAACTTAATTAAAGATGCAACAGGATTCAGCGGGCAGGGAAGTGTACAACGAAATAAGTACTTAGCCGCTGCTTACGATCAATGCGATGAAATGGCGGAATTGTTTTAGTTTACCCAATAAAAAATCCATCCACAACAAAAAGCTGTGGATGGATTTCAGTATTATGACGATTTGATCTGATTAATAATCTCTGTTGTAACCGCCGCCGCCGCCGTTGCCACCTTTGTAGCCACCGCCGCCGCCACCTTTGTAGCCGCCACCGCCGCCGCTGCCACCTTTGTAGCCGCCGCCACCGCCACTGCCGCCGCGGAAGCCACCGCCTCCACCGCCGCCGAAGCTGCGTTTTTTGAAGCCACCGTCATCTTTCTTAGGCTGAGCTTCGTTAACTACAATTTTACGTCCCTGAACATCTGTATCGTTCAGTTGTGCAATTGCAGCCTGCGCTTCTTCTGCATTCTCCATTTCTACGAATGCAAAACCTTTGCTACGGCCAGAGAATTTGTCGGTTAAAATTTTGGCAGAACCAACAGTACCAAATTGTTCAAATAATGCAGCCAGGTCTTCGTTCGTCATGGACCAGGACAGATTTCCTACGTAAATGTTCACAAGAAAAAAATTAAAAACTAAAAATAATGAACCAGGTAAGCGACTGAAAACCGTAGGAAACTCATCAGCAAGAAAAGGACCTGAAGGCTCAGAATGCAAAAACTAATTCACATTAACATAGTAAAGATAGGGATTTTGTTGAAAGACGGGTATTCCGGCCCATATTTCAAAAAATATTTTTCAACGGGTGTTATTTCACCTCCTGCATGTCTACCAAACGCTTATAAAAGCCGTTTTTTATAACCAATTCGTCGTGGGTTCCCCTTTCTACAATTTCCCCGCTCTGCAAAACAAGAATTTCATCAGCATGCCTTACAGTTGAAAGTCTGTGTGCAATCACCAAACTGGTACGTTCTTTCATTAAATGATTGATGGCATCCTGTACAAGGCGTTCACTTTCTGTATCCAAGGATGAAGTTGCTTCATCAAGTATAAGAATGGGTGGATTTTTCAGTACGGCTCTTGCAATGGTTACTCGCTGGCGTTCACCACCACTCAGCTTACTTCCCCTGTCGCCGATATTTTCATCATAGCCATTATCTTTTTGAGTAATGAAATGATGTGCGTTGGCAATCTTTGCTGCTGATTCAATTTCTTCTTTGGATGCTTCCGGTTTTCCCAACGCAATATTACTGGCAATGGTATCATTGAAGAGGATAGGTTCCTGTGTAACTATACCCATTAATTGGCGGAGACTGTTGATAGAATAATCTTTAATATTCATTCCATCCACTAAAATTTCTCCGCTGCTTACATCATGAAATCTTGGAACAAGATCAGCCAGTGTTGATTTGCCTGATCCGCTTGAACCTACCAACGCAACTGTTTTTCCTTTTTCGAGAATAAGATTAATATTATTCAATACAACAGTGTCGTTATAAGCAAACGAAACATTTTTAAACTCAATACTTTTTTCAAACGAAGGAATAAGAACCGGGCTTGTTTTTTCTTCTACTACTACGGGGGCTTCAATAATTTCTTCAATACGCTCAATGGCAGCGCTTCCCCTTCTTGTATTATAGTATGCTGAAGAAAGCGATTTTAATGGATTGATCGTTTGCGTGAAAAATAAAATATAAGTAATGAACCCATCAGGTGTAAGGCCACCTGCATTATTTCCCAATACTAATTTGCCGCCAAACCAAAGTACTCCGCTCAATACCATTACACCCATAAATTCGGATAATGGAGAAGCCATATCTTTTCTGAAATTAATACGGTTACGGAGTTCACCAAGATTCACATTCATTTCATGAAAACGCTGTCCTAAAATCTTTTCCGCAGTAAATGCTTTAATGACTCTGATGCCACTGAGTGTTTCATCAAGTATAGATAAAACCAATCCATTTTTTTCCTGCGCTTCAGTTGATTGTTTTTTTAAAGACCGGCTTACTCTTCCTATAATGAATGCAGTAAAAGGAAGAAACACCAGCAAAAACAATGACAATTGAGGGCTGATGAGCACCATCATTACGAGATAGAAAATTATTGTCAGCGGTTCTCTTATTAAGGCTTCCAATGCCATCATCACACTCCATTCCACCTCGTTCGCATCATTGCTCATGCGGGAAATAAGATCGCCTTTTCGCTGTTCTGTAAAAAAGCCAACCGGTAATTTTAAAACTTTATCATAAAGGTCGCCACGTAACCTTGTCATTACACCATTACGGATAGGAGACAGAACCCGATAAGACAGATAGAGAAAAGTATTTTTTAGTAAAATGGAAATGATGATAATGATACAAATAAAAGCCAGTGCTGTTTGCGTGCCGTTTTTTTCTATCAGGTTACTGATGACGTACTTTAAATATTCGGAAATTCCTTTTGCTGAAAAAATAAATTCAGGCTGAGCTAAAACACGATTTGATTTATCAAAGAGTAATTGCAGAAATGGCGCCAGCATAGCAAGTGACACCATCGAAAAAACAATTGATAAAACAATAAAAAGGAAGTAAAGACCAATTTTTCCTTTGTAACCCGTTAAATATTTAAAAATCCTTTTAAACTCTTTCATGATATAAACGCCGCAAAGTAACTACTTTTACATCGTATAATTGTTGCAGATATGTTAGAAGGAAAACGACAGAAACAGATAGCCGGGGTAATTCATGAAGAAATAACTTCCATCTTCAGAAAAATGGGACTGAGTATGGTGGATGGAGGATTAGTGTCCATTTCATCTGTAAAAGTTACTCCTGACCTGCTGGAAACAAGGATCTACCTAAGTGTGTTCCAGGCAAAGGATAATGCTGCCGTTTTAAAGAAAGTTGAAGACAAAGCCCATGAAATTAAGCGGGAACTGGCTTCCAAACTCAAACATCAGCTGAGAAGAATCCCTGAAATAAAATATTTCCTGGATGATACATTGGATCATGTGTTTAAAATGGAAGAGTTGCTGAAAAAAATTGAGGATGAGAAGAAGGAATATGAATGAACAGCCCGATAGTTGGCAGCCGATAGTTCAGACTAAAAAGCACTTTAGTATCCCCAACTAATAAATTACAAACCACAAACTTTGAATTTCCTCTTCGCCTGGCGGTATTTCAAGTCAAAAAAATCAACGAATGCCATCAATATTATTGCATGGGTTACGGTAACGGCCATGGCTGTCGGCACCGCTGCTTTGGTTGTTGTATTAAGTATTTTCAATGGATTTGAAGGGTTGGTGAAAACATTGTATTCTTCATTTTACCCTGATATACGTATTACATCAGCTCATCAAAAAGTAATGTTGCTTGATTCAGCCATGCTGCAAAAAATAAGGCTGCTGAATAATATTGAAGCTGTAAGTATGGTGGTGGAAGAAAATGTTCATTTACAGAATGGAGATTACAAAACAAATGCAGTGATCAAAGGAGTTGATGACTTTTACAGTAAAGTAAGCGGTGTTCCTGAACGGGTGTTAAACGGAAAATTTGAAACCGGAACAGATGAACAACCGAAGCTGGTTTTAGGAAGCGGAATCGAAAATGCATTAAGTCTGCTAAGCGACCGGGCCTTAACTCCTGTTACTGCCTATCTTCCAAAAAAGGGGGTTGAATTTTCTGATAATCCAATGGATGCAATCAGCACCGTTAATCTGCAGCCTGCCGGTTCATTTTCTATTCAACAGGATTTTGATAACAAATACGTTATTACCAATCTTTCTATTTTAAAGCAAATGCTTGGATTGAAAACAAACGAATACAGTTCAGCCGAAATAAAATTAAAAGAACCTGCAGCAGAAAAAGAAGTGATTACTGCTGTTCAGCAATTGCTGGGAGATAATTACCTGGTGGAGAACCGCTATCAGCAAAACCGTTCCTTGTTTGCAGTAATGCAGATGGAAAAATGGGCCATCTATGGCATTTTATCACTTATTCTTATCATTGCTGCCTTTAATATGATTGGTGCATTAACCATGCTTGTACTGGAGAAAGAACAGGATATACAAATTCTGCAGGCAATGGGTGCAGGCAAATCGTTTATCCAAAAAATATTTCTTACGGAAGGGGTCCTGCTCGCATTTACAGGAAGTGTAATAGGAATTGTACTGGCTTTAATATTCAGTTATCTGCAGGTAACGTTTAAGTTGATTCCCCTGCACGGATCTTTTGTAATTGATTATTATCCCGTACAAATATTTATTTCAGACCTGCTACTGGTAATTGCAACGGTATTTGTAATCGGACTGCTTGCATCATGGGTTCCGTCTGTAAAAGCTGCCAGGCAAAAAGTTTCCTTAAGAGCCCAGTAATTAATAGTGCTGAAACTCATTTCCTTTTTTATCAGATTAAGGATAGGCTTTCTTTTGCCAAATTATGCTTCATTGCCTTGAAATACAGTGCGGTAAGGTATTCTGTACAACCCATTCATCCACCTGAATGGCCGCCCAGTCAGCCATGTGCCATGCGAACAATATCTCTTCTTATTGTGCAGCTATTTCTTTCAGTTCTGCCATAAATTTTAATTGCGGATAAAGCTGACAGAAAAAATATTTTCATCATTAGTAAACTTTTTCACCAATTAAGGGATCATACTAGAGAAAATTATAGCGAAAAGACATAAAAATGGGTTATCCACGTTTAAGAACAATAACTATTTTGTCTTTCGGGCTATATGTTTAGCTTTGCATCATACTTGAAAAGAACAACTGCATGGATCACCTTCTTATCGGCTCAGTAATTGCCTTCTTAATTACTTTTTCTGCTATACCCATTATCATCAGGGTAGCGGAAATGAAGCATTTGTTTGATCTCCCCGATGACCGGAAAGTACATGCAAACCCGGTTTCTCCTTTAGGAGGGATTGGAATTTTTGCAGGATTTATCATGGCCTTTCTTATTTCAGCTCCAATTGGATATCCTGAGCTGCAATATTATGCCGTTGCTTTTTTATTGATTTTTTTCCTTGGATTGAAAGATGATATTATAGTTTTAACTCCTTTAAAAAAGTTTCTGGGTCAGCTTTTAGCTGCTTTTATTATCGTTTATAAAGGAGGAATACTCATCGACGGAATGTTTGGTTTCATGGGCATGGAAAAAATGCCGATGCTGATCAGTTTAGTGTTTACTTACCTCACAATTGTAGTAATTACCAATTCCTTCAATCTTATTGATGGTGTGGATGGCCTGGCAGGATCATTGGGCTTGTTTACCACACTGGCATTTGGAACTTATTTCTTACTGGCACAGCAGCCGGTTTATTCTGTAATGGCTTTTTGCATGGCAGGCAGTATGGGTGCATTTTTAATCTTCAATATTTCGCCGGCAAAGATTTTTATGGGCGATACCGGTTCCCTACTGTTAGGTATTGTAAATTCTATACTGGTCATTAAATTTATACAGGTAGCAACCGTACCAACAGCAACCATTTATTTACCTGCGGCACCTGCAATTGGATTTGCTATTTTATTTGTTCCCCTGTTTGATACCTTGAGAGTATTTGCATTCCGCATCCTGTCAAGACGCTCGCCTTTCAGCCCTGATCGTAATCATGTACACCATTTGCTTCTTGAAAAAGGCTGCAACCACAATATGGTTACATTTTTAGCAGTAACATTTAATATTCTCATTGCAGCAGCTACTTTCATGGGCCGCAACATCAATATCACTTTTTTATTGCTGGGGTTGATCAGTGTTGGTTTTTCAGTCATCAGCTTACTAATTTATTCAAACCGGAACAAGCGCAGAAAGTTGTTCCCGCTGTCATTTGAATCAAAAGTGAAGACTGTGAGCGAAACCAAGATTATTCCCCTGAAAAAAGGCTCAGCTGTTCACGAGCCTGAAGAAATGGCAAAATAATCTGCTTCTCATTTTTTTATTGGTTTGACAGTTGAACAAACTATTTTATTAGGTTTGCAGCTAATTAATTATTAATTGTATGTCAGAAGAGCTTTCGTTAATTATGGACGATGCTGAAGAGCACATGAAAAAAGCCATTCAGCACCTGGAGATTGGTTTAGTTAAAATCCGTGCAGGAAGGGCCAATCCAAATATGCTTGATGGAATTGTTGTCGACTATTATGGTACGCCCACAGCTATTGGCCAGGTTGGCAATATCAGTGTAGTTGATGCCAGAACCATCACTATTCAGCCATGGGAAAAAAACATGCTGCAACCAATTGAGCGTTCTATTATTAATTCAAACATTGGATTAACTCCGCAAAATGATGGCAACATCATCCGTCTATTTCTTCCTCCACTAACAGAGGAGAAGAAAGGAACTGGTAAAACGTGTAAACGGAGAAGGTGAACTTACAAAAGTGGCTGTCCGCAATATCCGCAGAGATGCAATTGAAAGTATCAAAAAATTACAGAAAGAAGGATTGAGCGAAGATGCTGCAAAAGATGCTGAGAAAGATATCCAGGTACTGACAGATCGTTATTCTCAACAGATTGATAAACATCTGGAAGCAAAAGACAAAGAGATCATGTCTGTCTGATAAATAGAAAACTGAACAAAAAGGGATGCAGCAATAGGTCCCTTTTTTTAGTGCCTGTTAGCTAAGTAAACTCCCAGGAGAATAATCAAAAGGCCAGCCATTTGAAAAAAAGTAATCGTTTCTCCGGCGTACAATCCCCATGCAACAGCAACAAAAGGAATTCCGTAAGTAACCATGGATGAAAATAACGGTCCTGCTCTTTTCATCAGCATATAAAAGAGAATAGAGGCAACGGCTGTTCCAAAAATACCAAGTACTGCAGAGGCACTGCTTGCTTTAATAAATGAAAGATCAGAAAACGAATGATTGAAATACCCGGATAAAATGAGAATGAGTAAGGAAGGTATAATCAGTGAAACAAAGGCAACCGCTGCTATGTTTAAAGAACCCACATGTTTCAACCGGTGACTGATAATATTTACATTTAAACCATAGCAAAAGGTGGCAACTAAAATAAGGGAAGCATACAGCAAATTACCTGGGCTGGTGCTTCCTTCTTTTGAAAAAAACAATAACAGCATACCTGAAAACCCTACCAGTACACCCAGTAATTTTTTCCATTGAACAGCCGATTTAAAAAACAATGCTCCAACTGTAATAACGAATAAAGGAGTTAATGCATTCAGCATGCCTGCGAGCGCACTGTCAATTTTCGTTTCAGCAACACAAAAAAGAATGGCAGGAATAAAGCTGCCCAGTAATCCTGTTATAATAATGGTGACCAGGTCTTTCCGCTGAATTGCACGAAAACCCTTTAGTGCAAATGGAAGCAGGATCACTCCCGCACTCAGCATACGCATGGCAGCTACTTCATAAGCTGTTAACTCTTTCAGCCCCTCTTTCATTAAGATAAAAGAGCTGCCCCAGATAAAGCAAAGAATAAGAAACAGGAGCCAGTTATACAGTTTTGAGTTCATAAAATAAGTGGCAAATATGAATGAAATTGACGGAATAGATGCAACATGTTTATTTTCGTAAAAATTATTTTATGGCACCAGTAAAATTATCCACTATCAGTACCCGGGCACCAAAGGGTCAGGACAAAGAAAAAATAAAAACCAAAACCGAAAAGATTCTGATTGAGCTGGATGAGTTACAGAACCTGCTGATTGCTGAAAATAAACATGCTCTGTTAGTTATTATTCAGGGTATGGATGCAAGTGGAAAGGATGGTGCACTGCGTAATGTATTTGGCTCCCTCAATCCATTGGGAGTTGGTGTAAAATCCTATAAAGCTCCAACTGCAGAAGAACTGTCGCATGATTTTTTATGGCGTGTGCATGAAAATGCTCCTGCAAAAGGAATGATCAAAATTTTCAACCGAAGCCATTATGAAGATATACTGATTACCAGGGTGCATGGCTGGTGCGATGATGAAACTGCAGTGCAAAGGATGAAGGCCATTAACGATTTTGAGGAATTACTTGTAAATCATAACAGCACACAGATACTTAAATTTTACCTGCACATTTCACCTGAAGAACAACAGGAGCGTTTGAAAGAACGTACACATGATCCTAAAAAAATGTGGAAATACAATGAAAAAGATTTTGATGAAGCAAAACTGTGGAAGAAGTACATGGGATACTACCAGGAATGCTTTAACACCTGTAATAAAGTGCCATGGCATATTGTTCCAAGCGATCAGAACTGGTATAAAGAACATGTAATTGCCACAACAGTGTATGATACGCTTAAGAAGCTGAAGATGCAGTATCCGGGGTTGAAAAAATAAACTTTGAATTTGAATAATATTTTTTCAGATTTGCAGTACAGCTAACATGCAACCTTCTCATCTGCTTACCAGTCTCCAATTTTTAATCAATAAAATCAACTATTATGGGAATGCTTAAAGAATTCAAAGACTTTGCAATGAAAGGCAATGTGGTCGACCTGGCCATAGCTGTTATCATTGGCGGTGCTTTTGGAAAAATTGTTAACTCTTTAATTGAAGACATTATCACCCCGTTATTACTGAAACCTGTATTGGAAGCCGCCGGAGCCGCAAACATTGAAACATGGGCACCGGGAGGCATGCTGTTAGGTAAGTTCATTTCAGCCATCATTTCATTTATTGTAATAGCCTTTGTATTATTCCTGATTATTAAAGGAATGAATGCTGCCAGTAAAAAGAAAGAAGAAGCACCTGCTGCAACGCCGGAAGATATTGTTCTGCTGCGTGAAATTCGGGATGCACTGAAAAAATAAAACGATTCTTTTACGAAATGCGGCATGAACAATGTTCATTGCCGCATTTTATATTCTTACCTCTGCAACGATGGCATTTTATTTGCCGTCATTGAGAATTAAAATAACTCTTATGATTAAAAAAATCTTTCTTACAGCAATCATCACCGTTGCTGCTGCCGGTTTGTATGCCCAGGATCAGCAGGTACAAAAATTAAAAAACGAAGCCAAGCGGGAAATTAAAAAAGATGAAAAGCAAAAAGAAGGCTGGACAAAAGGTGGTGTGTTTAACCTTAACCTCAGCCAGGGAGCCAGTCGTAACTGGGCGGCGGGGGCAGAAAAAGCATCGTTTTCCATTAATGCTCTGGCGAATACATTTGCTTATTATAAAAAGGGGAAGAATTCATGGGATAATACCCTCAATATGCAGTATGGGATTGTGAATGCAACGAGTATAGGAACAAGAAAAAATGATGACCGTATTGATCTGCTTACACGCTATGGCTATCAGCTAAAGAACCCAAAGTGGTACGTTTCTGCATTGGGGAATCTGCGTACGCAATTTACTGATGGATTTGATTATTCAACAACTCCAGGTAAAACACAAAACTCCGGATTCTTTGCTCCTGCATATTTGTTGTTATCTCCCGGTTTATTGTTTAAACCAAATACAACATTTGATGTGTTTGTTTCACCTGTTACAGCAAGGTGGATTATTGTAAATGATGCCAACGCCACTCTGAGGCCGCTGTACAATATTCCGCTCAATAAATCCAGTGTAAATGAAATCGGTGCTTTTTTAACAGCCAATCTTAAAAAGGATCTGGCAAAGAACATCAACCTGGTGAGCAGGCTTGATCTGTTCAGTAATTACCGGAATAATCCGCAGAACGTAGACGTTTTCTGGACAAACGTGATTGGAATGAAAGTGAATAAATACATCGGAATTACCTACGGTTTTGATCTGATTTATGATCATGACGTAAAAAATGTAAAAACCGGGGGGCTGATGGGCACTCAGCTCAAATCTTTATTGGGAGTAGGCTTTACGGCAACTTTTTAGTACGGTTTACTTCCCTACATTTGCAAGTCCCGGAAGTTAATTTTCCGGGACTTGTTCGTTTAAAAATAAATCGCTTTGCAAACAGAATCATACCAGATAAAATTGCCGCAGTTTGAAGGTCCTTTCGACCTGCTGCTTTTTTTTATTGAAAGAGATGAACTGGATATTTATAATATCCCTATCACGAATATCATCAAAGATTTTCTTGCCTTTATTCATAAGAGTGAACAGCTGAACATAGAACTCAGCAGTGAGTTTATTTTGTTTATTTCAACACTTATGCGCATTAAGGCAAAAATGCTGCTGCCAAGAAAAGAAATTGATGACCAGGGAAATGAAATTGACCCACGCCAGGAACTGGTAGATAAAATTCTTGAATACAAACGGTTCAAAGAAGCAAGCCTGCAAATGGCTGAAATGGAAGGGTTGCGAATGCTGATGCTGAAGCGTGGAAATATTGCCAGCGAACTTTCTTCGATTGGTGAAGAAACAGGTGAAGGAACCGAGATACAAACCATCACCATGTTCAAGCTGATGAAAACGTTTGAACGTGTAATGAAAAAACACCACGAACGTTTCAATAAACCGGTACATACAGTAGTTCAGTATAACTATACAATGGAAGGAAGCCGTGAGTATATGTTCAATATGGTGAAACAGGAAAAAATCATGCCTTTTGAAAAATTATTTGATATCTGTGAAAACAGAATTCATGCAATTTTTCTTTTCCTTTCATTGCTTGAACTTTCGCAGCAGCAATACATGAGCTTACTGGTAGGTGAGGGAATGAATAATTTTATTGTTGAGTGGAATGAAAGCAGAGCAGAAGATGCCGAAGATTCGTTTGTTTATCCGCAGAGTCCTGAAGAAGGTAAATAACCGGTTAAAATATCAGAAAGCCTCATTGAAAAAATGGGGCTTTTTCAGCAGATGAGTTGAGAATATTGAAAAATGTATCATTGCGTATGTTGCTGCCATGTTCTGCGAATACACAAATGAATCAATTCTTATTTCGCTCTTCACTGCCGCCCGTAAAAGAAAATAATATCCTCCATTAAACGTTTTCTTTATCCCTTGGTCTGTACCTGTGTAAATAAATAACCACATATTCAAGAATCATGAAAAACCTCACACTGCTATTGCTGTTACTGGCATTTTACGGATGTAAAAAGCCAAACGACCCAAGTCCTCAACCCAATCCGTATGCGGAGATGTATTTTCCACCCCTTACCGGTACTACCTGGGAAGCCCAGCCTGTTTCAAGTTTAGGTTGGAACCAGGCGGCTATACAGCCACTGAAAGATTTCCTGGCTCAGAAAAATTCTAAATCGTTTATGATCCTCGTAAACGGGCGCATTGTGCTCGAGGAATATTTTGATGGTCATACTGCCACAGCAACCTGGCAATGGAACAGTGCCGGAAAAACTTTGGTGACAGCCACTACAGGCATTGCACAACAGGAAAATTTGCTCAATATCGATACAAGGGTGTCTCAATATTTGGGGAATGGGTGGACAAGTGAACCGCTGGCAAAGGAACTCCTGATTACACCGAAGCATTTACTCACCATGACATCGGGCATTAATGATTCCAGCGAACTGGTGATCACACCGAACCTTACTTATATGGCTGATGCCGGAACAAGATGGTCGTACCACAACGTGTTTCAAAAATTAATGGATGTGGTGGCAGCAGCAAGCGGACAAACCTACGATAACTACTTTGCGGCCAAACTAAAAAACAAAATCGGCATGGACGGCTTCTGGAACAACGGGATTATTTTTAAAGTGTATCACAGCAATACACGCAGCATGGCCCGCTTTGGGTTGCTTGCCTTTAACAAAGGCAAGTGGGGAACGGAACAAATTGTAAACGAATCCTTCTTTCAACTGAGCATCAATCCTTCGCAAAATATCAATCCTTCCTATGGGTATCTATGGTGGCTCAATGGGAAAAGCAGCTTTATGGTGCCGGGTTCACAAACCGTTTACAACGGCTCATTGGTACCAAATGCTCCGGCCGATATGTATGCAGCAATGGGTGCCGAGGATCAACGGATTTATGTGATTCCTTCCAAAAAAATGGTAATCATCCGAATGGGTAATGCATCCGATCCTGCCAATCCGAATTTTGCAGTGTCGGGGTTTGACACTGCACTGTGGGAAAAAATAAACGCCGTGATCCAGTAACGGTCACACAGCTATAAAAAAAATCCCGAACCAACCGGTTCGGGATTTTTTTTATAAATAATTGTAAAATGATCAGATTTTTACTGTCATCCTTACATTCATCACTCTCTCACCGTTTTTGCAATACCGTTAGCGTCAATACCAATTTCTTCATACAATTGTTTGGGTGTGCCATGTTCAACCAGTGTATCTGGAATGCCCATGATTTTTACTTCAGCTTTGTAATTGTGTTCAGCAATAAATTCTAATACAGCACTGCCGAAGCCGCCTTTTACTGTTCCATCTTCAATGGTTACAATTTTTGCAAACTTGCTGAATACTTCATGCAGCATTGCTTCGTCCAACGGTTTTGCAAAACGCATATCGTAATGTGCAGGATTGATGCCATCATTCTTCAGTTCACGGATTGCACTTGCTGCAAAATTTCCCGGATGACCAAAGGATAAAATGGCAATGCCTTCGCCATCTTTCAACTTACGGCCTTTGCCTATTTCCATTTCCTTCATTTCATTTCTCCACTCCGGCATTACTCCTTCACCTCTTGGGTATCGAATAGTAATGGGTAATTGATGTGAATCAAGTTGTGCTGTGTACATCATATTCCTCAGCTCTGCTTCATTCATGGGTGCAGCTACAATCATATTGGGAATGCAGCGCATATACGCAATATCATAACAGCCGTGATGCGTTGGGCCATCTTCGCCAACAAGCCCGGCTCTGTCTAAACAGAAAACTACAGGAAGTTTTTGTGTGGCTACATCATGCACCACCATATCGTAAGCTCTCTGCATGAAAGAAGAATAAATATTGCAGAACACTTTCATGCCCTGTGTTGCCATACCGGCGCTGAGAGTAACGGCATGCTGCTCACAAATACCCACATCAAAAGCACGGTGCGGCATTTTGTCCATCATGAATTTTAAAGAAGAGCCGCTTGGCATGGCAGGAGTTACACCAACTATCTTTTCATTTTTTTCTGCCAGCTCAATCATGGTCAATCCAAATACATCCTGATATTTTGGTGGCTGCGGAGTGTCAAATTTTTTCTTGTGAATTTCACCGGTTACTTTATCAAATAAACCAGGCGCATGCCATTTGGTTTGATCTTTTTCTGCCAGTTCATATCCCTTTCCTTTTACTGTAACAATATGCAGCAGCTTTGGACCGGGAATATTTTTCAGATCTCTTAATGTATCCACCAGCTTGGTAATATTGTGTCCGTCAATCGGTCCGAAATAACGAAGCTGTAAAGACTCAAACAGGTTACTGCTTTTATTTACAAAACCTTTAATACTTTGTTCCAGCTTGCCCGCCATATCACGGGTAAACGTTGTGCCAACGGGGAGTTTGCCTAAAGCCTTCCACACATCATCTTTAATACGGTTATAAGTAGGCGAAGTGGTAATATCTGTGAGGTATTCTTTCAATGCACCAACATTGGGGTCAATGCTCATGCAGTTGTCATTTAAGATAATCAGCACATCACTGTCGGCCACACCTGCGTGGTTCATGGCTTCAAAAGCAAGCCCGGCCGTCATAGCCCCATCGCCAATCACTGCAATGGATTTTCTGTTTTCACCTTTCATTTTAGCGGCCATTGCCATGCCCAGTGCAGCTGAAATAGAAGTAGAAGAATGACCTACGCCAAATGTATCATATTCACTTTCGCTGCGTTTTGGAAAACCACTGAGCCCTTTGTATTTACGGTTGGTATGAAAGTTATCTCTGCGACCGGTAAGGATTTTATGTCCGTAGGCCTGGTGACCCACATCCCATACCAGCTGATCGTAAGGAGTATCGTACACATAATGCAATGCGGCTGAAAGCTCAACCACACCCAAACTGGCGCCAAAATGACCGCCATGAACGCTCACTACATCAATAATAAACTGCCGCAGTTCATCACATAATTGAGGTAACTGATCCATCGGAAGTTTCTTCAAATCAGCCGGAGAATCGATTTTACTGAGCAGCAGACCAGGTTTTATTTCCATAATTTCTTCATTCGGATTCTGTAAAGTTATATAACTTACGAACAATGGTTGTAAAAGGACTCATTTTAACAAAGAAATGCCCGGATGGTTGCATTTCCTGAAAATTAAAGGAAGGTAAAATTCAACCATTTACCCAACCTATTTGCCCTTTGTAACTTTGAAGGGAGGCAGGGGGCTGATTACAGGTAAATTTGACCACTATTATGCAAAGAAGATTGAATAAGATATCGGCTTACTGGTGGTGCCAGATCACCGGATGGGGGGGCAATGCACTGATGAATTTTTTCTTTGCCTGGACCTTTAACCGTGATATTACCTCTTCGTTTATTATCCGTTCTATCATTATTGTTGTACTGGGATTGATCATTACACACTTCATGCGCTGGGCACTACTGAAGATGAACGTGCTGCAAAAAACCTTCGACAGACAAATCTTTTTCTTTTTTGGCATTACTATCGGCTTTTCATTCCTGTATTCATTAACATCCCTGTCGTTGTTTAATGTGTTTGGACTATTTACTGCCGAACAGAAAGTGTACAGCTTTTCACGCCTGCTGGTCGGTTCTACCCTGAATGCATTTGTAACCTTACTGGTTTGGAACCTGATCTATTTTATTTATCATTATGTGGAGCGTGTACGTAAACAGCAACTGGATGCACTACAGATGCAGAGTGTGGTAAAAGAACTGGAACTGAAAACAATTAAAGCGCATATCAATCCTCATTTTATTTTTAATTCACTGAATGGCATCCGTGCATTGGTTGATGAAAACCCAACCCGTGCAAGAACAGCTATTACCGAATTAAGTAATATTCTGCGCAGCAGTATGCAGGCAGAGAAACAGGAAACCGTTCCGTTTGAAAAAGAACTCGGCATTGTAAAAGATTATCTTGCTCTGGAACAGATGCGTTTTGAAGAAAGACTGAGAGTAAATTTTGATATTGATGAAGATACACTCGATCAGCCGGTACCGCCCATGATGCTGCAAACCCTGGTGGAGAATGCAATTAAACATGGCATCAGTAAAAATATTGCAGGTGGTGTAATTAAAATCAGTTCAAAGTTTGTGGGTGATCATCATGTGCTGGTGATCAGGAATACGGGACATTTAAACGGTAATTTTAACCTGGATGGTTTTGGAATTTCCAGCACGCAAAGCAGGTTGAAACTGATGTTTGGCGATGCAGCAGATTTTTCTCTTGCAGATGTAAATGGCAATGAAGTGGAAGCCAAAGTAAAGATGCCGGTGGAAGTGTAGGAGAAGGGAGGTAAGATGTATGAAGTAAGAGGAAAGAAGCAACCTGTGCGGCTCCTTTCTCTAAATCAGGATAGAAAAAATTGACAGAAATAAACATAAGCTGTATGAACAAAAGAGCAATCATCATTGATGATGAACGATTGGCAAGAAATGAACTGAAAAAGTTACTCACTGAGTTCCCTGAAATAGAAGTGATTGATGAAGCATCGAATGTAGATGAAGGGTTACAGAAAATTGCAGCACTGAATCCTGACCTGATTTTCCTGGATATACAAATGCCGGGTAAAACAGGATTTGATTTACTGAGTGAACTGGATCGTACGCCTGAAGTGATTTTTACAACAGCTTATGATGAATATGCATTACGTGCATTTGAAGTGAACGCACTGGACTATTTACTCAAGCCAATTGAACCCAAGCGTTTGGCTGATGCATTGCATAAACTGGAAGAAGATGAACGGGAAACTGTTGATGGTGAACCTGTTTCTACCAACCGCAGTATGCTCAGTGAAAACGACCAGGTATTTGTAAAAGATGGTGAACGCTGCTGGTTTGTGAAGCTGAGTGATATCCGTTTGTTTGAAAGCGTAGGCAATTATGCGAAAGTATTTTTCGGGCCTAACAAGCCACTCATTTTAAAATCACTGAATGCACTGGAAGAACGACTGGATGAAAAAATCTTTTTCCGTGCCAACCGTAAACATATTGTGAATCTGCGTATGATTGAAAAAGTAGAACCATATTTCAACGGTGGATTGCTGCTTGAAATTCATGGTGGTGATAAGATTGAAGTAAGCAGAAGGCAGGCAGTGAAGTTTAAGGAGATGATGAGTTTGTAAACTTGAGCGCATCTGTTTCATCAAACAAAAAACGAATACTGATAATAAGTTATATCATGAAGAAAATTTTTGTTACGGGGTTATTGATTTCAATAACCTCTTTTTTATTGGCGCAAAAAAAACTGAACCGCATCATCAATGCCAAAGAAGTTGAACGGATTGAAAGAGTACTGGCAGCAGATGATATGCGGGGCAGAAGAATCTTCAGTCCGGAAATTGACAAAGCTGCGGATTTTATAGCTGCTGAATTTAAAGCTGCAGGGTTACAGACATGCCCGCCCGACTGGAATAAGCAGGCGGGGAACAACAGGAGCAGTTTCAGGCAGGAGTTTTCAATTGTATCAGCAAAACCTGTCAGTACATCCTGCAAAATTGATGGACAGGAAATTGATGCAAAAAATGTTGTTGTCATTACAACTCAACCGGAAATTTCAGTGAATGAAAAATCAGGATTTGAAAAAGTAACGATCAGTGCAGGAAAGAATATTTTTTCTGAAGCACAGAAGTTTGTGCGTTCAGGTAAAAATTATTTCGTTTTGGTTGATACCAGTTTTTCAAAAAACTTCAGCAGGCTTGCTTCCTTCAAAAGAGGAATGTTTAAATCGGAGAATAGTGTTGTGTTTGTATTAACAGTAGTTAATCCATCTGCATTTACAGTAGAAGCAAAGCATGAAATAACCGAACAGAAACTGGCAAACGTGGTAGGCATATTACCAGGGAAAAGTAAAAAAAATGAGTACGTTATCTTTTCCGGTCACTATGATCATTTAGGAACTGGCAAACCTGTAAACGGAGATTCAATTTACAACGGTGCTAATGATGATGCAGCAGGAACAACTGCTGTAATTATGCTGGCGAAATATTTCGCAAAAATTAAAAACAATGAACGCACTATTGTGTTTGCTGCATTTACAGCAGAAGAATCGGGTGGGTATGGAGCACAATATTTTTCCAGGCAGTTTGATCCGGCGAATGTAGCAGCGATGTTCAATATTGAAATGATTGGTACAGAAAGTAAGTGGGGTAAAAATTCTGCTTACATCACCGGGTATGAAAAAACAGATATGGGAACAATCCTGCAAAAAAACCTTACCGGAACTGCATTTACATTTTATCCCGATCCTTATCCCACACAAAATTTATTTTACCGGTCAGATAACGCAACACTTGCAAGATTGGGTGTGCCAGCTCATACGATCTCCACATCCAAGATGGACAGTGAACCCAATTATCATAAAGTATCTGATCAGGTTGAAACCTTGGACATGGAGAATATGGCTATGATCATTAAATCAATTGCCATTAGTGCAAAAACTATCATTAAGGGAGAAGATTCACCAACAAGGGTGAAGGTGGAAGACCTGCGTTAGATTTTCGCCGGCACACTATGTATCGCAGCTGCCATTTCCTTAATCAGCGATGCATCTTTTTCAATGGGCATTACCAATGACTATTACATCAGCACCTGCTTTGCGATCGTGTAAACTGAATGGTGATAATGAGATTTTTGGGTATATGGCTTTGTCAAGTAAAGTGTAAATATGTGGTAAAACCTGTATGATTTTTCATTCTTAGAATATTAAAATAGGGTACGATATTTAACGCAACTCCAACTATTCTCATTTCAATACATTTTACTGAACACTTAAAACATCAAGCTCATCAAAAAAATGATGTAGTTCGTAAAACAATTGATAAATATGGCGAGTAGGTAATAGGAAATTTTTGAAATTACCGAAAACTAAAACCCTTTTTAATGATGAAAGTTTTCACTGTTATTATCACTATCATTATAGCAAGTTCTTGTAGAAAAGCAAGTACGAAATCGGATGCTAATTCCCCTTTTTCAGAGCCTGATCATGGGAAGTTAAAAGAAACAGTAGTGGTTTTTGATGGGAATACAGCAAAAAATATCATTTCGGTTGACAGCAATACAATTATATTGAAAACATTAGCTGGTTTGCGTACAGGCAATCCAAAGCAACAGCCTTCATTTAAAGTTGAACCAGGCACGGTACTGGTTTCGCCACCCTTACACGGGGTTTCCGAATATGGTTTTGCTAGGAAAGTCGTAAGCATCGACTATGGTGCGGGAAGCGTTGCAACTATTAATACCACTCCTGCATTTTTAACTGATATATGGGAGGAGCTTATGTTAAAAGATAAAGCAACAAACTTAGATAATAATACAGATGTTATAGTTGATTTTAATGGTCGGTCAGTAAATTTTGGAACAATTAATAATGGTATACAATTCAGCTTTGCAAACGAATTGGAGTACGAATCTCCTCTAAGTGCGGGAAAAATTGCAGCAAAATTGGTTACGGACATTTCTTTACGAAATGATCTTTTGTTTGGTATAATTATCAAGGAAAATAGAATAAAGTATTTAAAGTATGGGATAAAAAGTAGCTCTGAAGTTTCTTCAAAGCTTGAACTTGAGGCATCATTAAATGGGGATAGCTTATGGAAAAAAACTCCGTTTTATACTCAAAAATTCAAACCAATTTTGTTTACTATACCAGGGACTGTAATTCCTGTTTCAATTACTCCTGAAGTAGATATCGAGCCATTTATGAAATTAGAGGGCGGTATTAAATATGAAGGAGATCTTTTTAAATATTCAAAAGTTTCTGAGAGGAAGATGGTTTATGACGAATATAATGGAGATCCAAAAAAAAATTACTGGCGTAATGAGGAAAGTACTGAAGAAGATGTGCCAGATTTAAAACACACCTTCAGTATTAGTGGTGAATTCAAAGCTGGGGTTACCACTAAGTTAAAGGGTAAGTTTTATGATCTGAAAGAAGTAGCTGTTGAAATAGGAGCTTCAATATATAGTAAAATCAGTGCTGGGGCAGTTCTAAGCACTACTCCAATGACTGTTAATGTTTCACTGAAAGCAGGAATAGATGTTTATGCAAAAGCGTATGTGGATGTTTTTAATTACAAAATATTAGAATGTAAGGCTGAAGCAAAATTGATAGAATGGGAGTTGTCAAAATTTATTGTCCCACTTTATTCACCCTCTATCTTACTCAATACTAACCTTATTGCCTACTACCCTTTTAATAATAATGCCAATGATGAAAGTGGAAATAACAATAATGGAACTTTAATGAATACTCCAACTTTTGCAACAGGTATTTCAGGGCAATCAATAAAACTTACAGGCAGATGTAACTATGGGTGGTGTGAAGGTTCTTTAGGCGACCATGTTCTTCTACCCATGCTTCAATTTAATTCAATGAACGCATTCTCATTAAACATTTGGGTGAAAGAAGAATCTTTATTACATCCGGATGGCGAAGCGTATATATCATTTGGTAGTGACCAGGGTGGTTCTGTTTTAATCGGCCATTACGCAAATGAAATCAGATTTGCTAGTTCAAGTAATTCTGTAATATCAATACCATTTAATGCAGCGAATGTCAGTGCCTTTCAGATGTATACATTAGTTTTTGATAATGGTACACTTCGTGCATATCAGAATGGCGTCTTAGAAGGTACAAAATTAAATGCTGTGAAGACTGTGAGTGGAAATGTAGCAGCAATAGCACGTCATTGGGGTCTTGATACCTACACAAGGTTTAATGGCAATATTGATCAGGTAAGAATATACAACAGAGTTTTAACAAACAATGAAATTGGCTCGCTTTACACATCTAAACAATGATCTGCAAAAGATTTTGCACTTGCCTCAATGCAGAAATACTTGTAAGGCATGAGGAGACTATTAATACTTTATAACCCTTTTTGCCTAATGCTCAGACTGTCACAATAGGCAGCGTGGAGGTTGGCTAAACTTTCAAGTATTTCACCATTGAGTGTTGATTCTATTAAACGAAAGAATCCAGTTTTAACAGTAGTGTAGAATTTCATATTCAAAAATTAAAATACAATCATATGTTCAGAGCAAATATTTCACTCTTTTTGAGCTTAGTGCTTTTCTCTTCATTTGGATTTTCCCAAAGTATCAAAGGGGGGCAGTTTGACTTTGGATTTTCAAATGGACTCAACAAAGAGTGGTATTTCAATCAAACAGTAAAGATCAAGCCTTTCACTGTTAACAGTAAACCCTTCAGTAGCGATACATTGTTTTTAGACAAGGACTTAAATTCGGACGGAATACCTGACATGAATTGGTTTATAAAGTTCAACTCTTGGCGATGGAGGGAAAACGTTGATGACAATAACAATGATATTGCTGTTTTGACAGTCCCTTTTACTGCAAAGAATGGAAAAGTGTATGACGGCTCTGATATTGAGATATATCAACAATTTCCAAATACTATTCAAATCATTTCTGACTTAGCAACTTTTTCAACAAAACCAATTGACGGAGTAAACGTATTTTATAGATTTTCAAAGGTGATACCGCAAAATACAAGTGTACGTTCAGCAACTTCGCAACCACTGCTAATACAAGCGCCAGCAAATTTTAGGGATATAAAAAGCAGAACGGCTATAGTACAGGTTCTTTTTATTACGAAAATAGCATATTACAAGTCTTGTGACTGCTCTCAGAAAAGCGACTATTTTTATTACCCTTGTGACAAACGTGACTTTAGCAAAGCTTTTAAGAATAATTGGTCTTGGATTGTGTTTGACGAGAATTGCGATAGTGAAAGCCAGGTTCAAGAATATTCTGCAAAGAGTTGTTTAATTAATTGGGGAAATGAAAAAACATTTTCTAAGGTTATAGTTGAAATTGTGCTAAAATGGTAATAGCACAAAGCTCCAATATTACTAGTAAAAAGGGGTATTTAGCATTACAGAATAACACACGCAGGTGTTTGTTTGGTTCTTCTTTACAGTATTCAACAAAAGAAATTAATGGGAGCAGAGAAGATAATTGTAGGGCATTAAGCTGTTTAGGTATGCCATACTTCCAAAATATGGCATACCTGATCCCCAAGGCCGTTGCTAACTTTTGAAAAACAATTTTTTTTAATCCACTGAGCGATTAATTTTAACGCATGAGGCTGTGTGCAATTCTCTTTTTTATTTTTTACCTGCAATCAATTTGCAGTCAGCCTTTGCAAAACGGTAAGGTAACAACCAAAATACACTTCAAAACATTTCACTATTGCAGATGGTTTGCCGCAGATACAGATTACCTATCTGTTTTGCGACAGCAAAGGGTTTGTATGGGTTGGTACAAAATTCGGAGTGGCAAGATGGGATGGTAAAAAGTTTAAAGTATTTACCCCAAAAGAGGGGACAGGAGGAAAGCAAGTAATTCAAATTGCGGAATTACCTGGATGGTGATATCGTAGTAAGTTGGCTAGGTAGTGCGTTTCAATATCATTAGTGGTGATGTGATTGAAACGATTCAAACACCAAAGCGCTGGAATGCCACTGCTCTTTACGGATTCACTTCTTATGAGGCAGATAAGCTGATATTTTATGTAAACAGTTTTTCTGATGACAAGTATTTAAAGAAATCTGTAGTTGCTGTATATGATCTGAAAAAGCACAGGATTACAAAAGAAATATGGCTGCCGCAATGGTGGGTAAGCAAAGTAACATCTGAAGGATATATTATTACAGCAGATTATGATATTTACCAAAACAAACCGGGTACTTTCCACCTGTATCATCTCAACCAGTTGATAGAGACAAGGAATTTCAATATCGCATTCACAAATTTCAATTATTCGCAATCACCCCGGCTTCGTTTTTATGCAAATAGTGATCATTCAGTATTATTGGATGTAATTGTTGAAAATAAAAAGCTTCAGCTTATAAGGAAGTTTAACGGATTAGATGAACCGGTGACTGATCATCATGCACGGTATTTAAACCAGGTTGACAGCTTCCAAACAATTTACAGCAATGAGAACCAGGAACTGATTTTAAAAAACAGGACTGAAAAAGCTAATCTGGGAAAGCTGTCGCAGATGGTTTATTCTATTAAGGATAAAGAAAACAATCTGTGGGTTGGTACAGAAAATGGCTTGTATTGTTTTTACCGTTTTGGGTTTCAGGAATTACAGTTTAATGTTCAGCCGGGCACTTTGGATGCAATATGGAGCATGACTAAAGCAAAGGATGGAAGTTATTACTATGCCAGTTATGACAAGGGTTTTTGGGTAAGCAGGGATCAAAATAAAACATGGGAAAAGCTGGAGCAATTAAGTAAGCCTGCTTTGCCGGAGCGAATGACAAAGGGAAGTTATGGTGCAATAGGATTACATAATGGCGCTGTTATTCTGCCGACAAGTATGGGCTTTTATTATCTGAAAGAAAAAAACTAATTCCATATTATTTACTGGGGAAAGGTTCGGAAGTGTACGCTGCATGGGAAGATACCATCAACCAGCGGGTACTCATCAGCAAGCACACGTTTCTTTTTCGCTGAATCTTAAAACACTGCAGTTAGATACCATTTTCAAATGCCCGCAGTTTGGTTTGCAGACTATTCTTGCTATAACTCAGGATTTGCAGAATAATCCAATTATAACAGGCAGGGGTGCGGCCTGTATTTTAAAGAACGGAAAATGGCAGGCGTTAAAAGGTACTGAGAATGCAAGGGTCATGAGTTCAGTTACTGATAGTTGGGGAAGCCTTTGGTTAGGAATGCCGCAACAGCTTACCTGTATTAAAAATGATTCTGCTTATACAATGCAACATTTTCCCGGCAGGCAGTTAGTGTTATCTCTCACCACATGGAAAAAAAAGTGGCTGGTAATTGGCGGAGGCTTTGAATTGATTTTTCTCGACCTGGAAACATTTTATAAAACCGGACAGGAACTGTATCATCGATATGATGCCGGCAGTGGTTTTATTACAACTGAGGGCGGACAGAATTCTTTTGTTCATGAAACGGATGGCAGTATCTGGTGGCCCTGCAGCGATAAGGTTATCCGTTTCTGGCCTGATAAATTATTAGCTCAAACAACTTTATTTAACAAGCCTGTTATTTTAATGGTCAGTGCTGCAGGTAAAAAAGATAGCAGTGTTCTGTTAACTGATACGGCTTATGCAGGTTCTTTTCATGTGAACCAATCATTCCGTAATCTCAGGTATGAATTCGGAACAGCTGCCATGAACAATTATGACAACCTGGTTTACCGTCACCGGTTAAAAGGATTGGATACTAACTGGAGCAAACCTGCTGCAAACGGGAATGCAGTATACGGCAATTTAAAACCGGGTACTTATATATTTGAAGTGCAAAGTTCAACAGATGCTGTTAGCTGGAGTGCTGTAACATCGGCCCTTCCTGTAACATTGCCGGCCTGGTGGTACGAAACCTTGTTATTTAAAATGATGGCTGTTTTATTCAGCATAGCAGGCGTTGCGTTTATTACCTGGTGGCTGATGCAGCGTAAACGAAAAGAAACAGAACGGTCAAAGCTGATTAATGAATTGCAGTTGAAAGCTATACGGAGTAAAGCATTACCTCATTTCAGTGGCAATGCATTTGCTAATATTGATTTTTATATAGAAAAAGGCGATACAGAAAATGCGTCTCGATACCTTGCTATTTTGAGCAGGTTGCATAATATTACATTAATGGATAGCGATAAGTCGGCAAGAACATTGGAGGAAGAACTTAATTATGTAAGACTGTATCTTGAAATGGAAAAGTTGCGATTTGAAGAACATTTAAACTATTCAATTGCTGTTGACGAAAACGTAAATACTCAAATTCTTATTCCGAATATGGTGCTGCATACATTTACAGAGAATGCAATAAAACACGGAATAAAGAATAAAACAGAACAGGGCACTCTAAAGATTGAAGCAGTGGTAAAAGCACAGGGTGTATTGTTATCTGTTTCTGATAACGGGATAGGGCGTGCAGCTGCAAAGCAGGCAAATGGTGTAAGTACGAGGCAGGGTTTAGAAATATTAGCCAGGCAGATTGAATTGTATAATCAACAAAATAAAAATAAAATCAGGCAAACTGTGCTGGACCTTACAGATGAAAACGGGGCAGTAACCGGCACCTGTTTTTCTGTTTTCATTCCTGATGAATACAGATACGAGCTATGAAATATCCAAAAAAAGTATCAAGCTATCCTGATAGCCATCGTGATATACAAACAGCGATGATAATTTTTTTGGATATACTATGTGACTAAAGAGTCAATAAAAATGAACACATGAAAAAAATCAAAACCATTATTATTGAAGATGAGTATAAAGTAAGGGAATCGTTTTACAGCAAACTTCAGAAATCATTTCCTGAAATTGATGTAGCGGCTCTTTGTGAAAATGCAGAGGAAGCCCTGGAAAAGATTGTTATTCACAAGCCCGATCTGCTGTTCCTTGATATTGAGATGCCCCGTAAAAGTGGTATGGAATTACTGCAGGTGTTGAGAGAAGCAAAGATTAATGCACATGTAATTATTACAACTGCCTATAATCATACAGATTATTTCCGCAAAGCCATGTATTTGTCGGCTGTTGATTATTTACTGAAACCAATTTTGAAAGAAGAACTGGAGGAAGCTATTCAGAAAGTAAAAGAACGGATGGAAACTAAGGAAGCTGCTAATAATATTGAGAGGGTTGATGCGCAGCAAAATAAAAACTCTATTCTTGACTTTTCCTGTGCAGTAGGTAAATTGTTTTTAAAGCATGAGCAGATTGTGTATATCAAAGCAGAGGGAAACTACTCCCGATTTTTTCTGACTGATGGTAAAAATGAATTGGTAACAGAAAGCCTGAAACAACTGGAAGAAAAATTAAAGAATTGCCCTTTGATCAGAGCAGACCGCAGTCATTTCATAAACCGGAATTATGTACAGAAGTTAGTATTTAACTCTAATCGCTGCTATTTCCTTTCTTCTGTCCCCTATGCTTTTGTGGAGTTAAACGAAACCGGGATTAAAACTTTAATGAAAACTGAAGCTTAACAGAAGCAGATAAAATCAGGCTTTCACCGGCACGCTATGTATCGCAGCAGCCATTTCCCTAATCAAGGATGCATCTTTTTCAATGGCGTTGCCAATCACTATTACATCAGCACCCGCTTTGCAATTGCGGTATGCTTTTTCAGGATCAAGAATGCCACCACCAACAATTAACGGAGCTTCAATTTGCTGCGCCACACTCTGGATCATGCTTTCAGAAATGGCACGTTTAGCACCACTGCCTGCATCCATGTAAATTACTTTCATACCCAGCATTTCGCCGGCCATGGCCGTACACATGGCAATTTCATTTTTATCGGCAGGTAAAGGGGCTGCATTGCTGATATAAGACACCGTTGTGGGCGCACCGCCATCAACCACCATGTAACCGGTGGAAATAATTTCAAGTCCGCTTTGCTTAACAAAAGGAGCTGAGATAACATGCTGACCAATGAGTAATTCAGGGTTACGGCCGGAGATCAACGATAAATATAATAACCCATCTGCATATGTACTAACCTGGGAAGGACTGCCGGGGAATAAGATCACGGGAATATCGCAAAGGGCCTTGATCTGCTGCACAACTTCATCCAGCCTGTTGGAAATAACCAGACTTCCACCTACTAAAAAATAATCAACAGCTGCATCAACCGACAATTTCACCAGTTGTTCTACCGATTCTTTGTTCACTTTATCAGGGTCAATCAAAACGGCAAACGACTTCTGTCCTTTCTGCTTCTTTTCCAGTAATTGGGTATAAATAAGATGCTTCATACAGTATCTGTGATTCATGCAAAAGTGCAAAAAAATGTCCGAGGATTTGCAAATTCACCTGTTTTTGTTTCGGGCGACCGAAAAGGGTTGTTTTTACCCGAAATCAGCCTTCTGAAATCTACCCGTCAATACTTCGTTTAGGTTTCAGCGTTAGTGCAATTTTCGGTTGCTCCCGCCGCCAAATTCAATGCCAGTAAGGCTATGGGAAATATTGTGAAAAAACCAAGAAAACTTGTTCTATTCTCCGGATTTTTTTTGTGGAAACAAGCTTTGCACATGCAAATACAGTACAGGATTGAGTTTGCCCCCGATTTCCACACTCTGTTAATATTTAGGGTATTGAACATACCTCTCTAAAAAATATTTTCGTAGTCTGTCGGTTAACGATTCCTTAACCTTACTAACCAATAAACTTACAGTTCTAATATGGCCAGCAAAAAGAAACAAACTCCGGGGCTTCAGTTCGGCCGCCGGTTTACAAAAGAAGGCGTTTCACCCTTCGACCTGTTTGAGTATGATTACCGTACTTCTATTATCCGCAATCCTTCGGGAGAAGTGGTGTTTGAAATGAATAATGTGGAAGTGCCAAGTCACTGGAGCCAGATTGCAACAGATATTCTTGCACAGAAATATTTCCGCAAAGCAGGTGTTCCGCAACCTGATGGTACTTTGGGAAGAGAAGCATCTTCGAAACAGGTAGCTCACCGTATGGCCCATTGCTGGAGGGTATGGGGAGAACGTAATGAATACTTTGCTTCTGAAAAAGATGCACAGGTTTTTTATGAAGAATTAGTGTACAGCATTTTAAATCAGTTATGCGTTCCTAACAGTCCGCAATGGTTTAATACAGGTCTGTACGAAAGCTATGGCATCAAAGGAAAGCCACAGGGCCATTACTTTGTTGATGCAAATGATGGTGAGCTGAAGAAATCAACATCAGCTTACGAACGTCCTCAGCCACATGCCTGCTTCATTTTAAGTGTAAGTGATGACTTGGTGAATGATGGCGGTATCATGGATCTCTGGGTTCGTGAAGCAAGGATCTTTAAATACGGTTCAGGCGTTGGCACGAACTTCTCTACTATTCGTGGCGAAAGTGAAAAATTAAGCGGTGGTGGTACATCAAGTGGATTGATGAGCTTCTTAAAAATTGGTGACCGTGCAGCCGGTGCAATTAAGAGCGGTGGTACAACACGCCGTGCAGCCAAAATGGTTTGCCTTGATTTAGATCATCCTGAAATCATGGACTTCATCAACTGGAAAGTGGAAGAAGAAAAGAAAGTAGGTGCATTGATCAGCGCAGGTTATTCAAACGATTATGAAGGTGAAGCATACCGCACAGTAAGAGGACAAAACAGCAACAACTCTGTTCGTATACCCAACGAATTCTTCGACAAATTAGCGAAGGGTGAAGATTGGGAACTGAAAGCAAGAACAGATGGCCGCACCATGAAAAAAATTCCTGCTCAGGAAGTATGGAACCAGATTGCTTATGCAGCATGGCGCTGTGCAGATCCCGGTACACAATACGATACAACCATTAACGAATGGCATACTTCACCAAAGGGCGGACGCATCAATGCATCGAACCCATGCAGTGAATATATGTTCCTCGATAATACAGCATGCAACCTTGCATCTGTAAATCTTCGCCGTTTGTTTGATGAAGCAACACAAACTTTCGATGTACAGGGTTTTGAATATGTATGCCGCTTATGGACAGCTGTTCTTGAAATTTCTGTATTGATGGCTCAGTTCCCGTCAAAAGAAGTTGCCCAGCTTTCTTACGATTACCGTACACTCGGTTTAGGTTATGCCAACCTCGGTTCTATGCTGATGGTAATGGGTATTCCTTACGACAGTGAAGAAGCCCGTGGTATTGCAGGTGCATTAACCGCAATCATGACCGGTATTTCTTATAAAACATCGGCAGAGATGGCTTCTTTCCTCGGTGCATTTCCACGCTACGAAGAGAATGCTGAAGATATGTTACGTGTAATGCGTAACCACCGTGCAGCTGCTTACGATGCTGAAGATGCATACACAGGATTAAGCATTAAACCACTTGGTATTAAAGCACAATACTGTCCTGATTATTTACTGAAGAGTGCCTGCAAAAGCTGGGACGATGCGGTAGAAATGGGAGAAAAGTTTGGATACCGTAATGCGCAGACAACTGTAATTGCTCCAACAGGAACAATTGGCCTGGTGATGGATTGCGATACAACAGGTGTTGAACCTGATTTCGCTTTAGTGAAGTTTAAAAAATTGAGTGGTGGTGGTTATTTTAAAATCATCAACCAGTCAGTTCCTGCAGCATTGGCGAAGATGGGATACAGTGTTAAAGAAAGTGAGTCCATTGTAAAATATGCAGTAGGTGCAGCTTCTTTAAATGGTGCTCCTCATGTTAATCCGCAATCACTCAGTGAAAGAGGATTTATTGCAGAAGAGATCAAGAAAATTGAAGCATCACTTGCAAGTGCATTTGAAATTGGATTTGTATTTAATAAATATGCATTGGGCGAAGAGTGTTTACAGCGTTTAGGTTTTACACCTGAGCAGTACAATGATTTTGAATGGAGCTTACTGGAAGCATTAGGCTTTACAGATGAACAGATTGCTGAAGCAAATGATTATATCTGCGGTACCATGACGATGGAAGGTGCTCCTTTCTTAAAGCAGGAACACTATGCAGTATTTGATTGTGCAAACAAATGCGGAAAGAAAGGTGTTCGTTATATTCACCACAGCGGTCATATTAAAATGATGGCAGCAGCACAGCCATTCTTAAGCGGTGCTATTTCAAAAACCATCAACCTTCCAAACGAAGCAAACGTGGAAGAAATTGCCGAAGCCTATTTAATGAGCTGGCAGTTAGGTTTGAAAGCATGTGCATTGTATCGTGACGGATCAAAACTTTCTCAGCCATTAAGTACAAAAAGCGATTCAAAGAAAAAAGCATCAACCGAATCTGAAGCAGCAGTAAATGAAGAATTTATTACTGACAGCCCGATGGTTGACATGGGGAAACTTACCGTTGAAGAATTGTTAGATGAATTGAGCAAACGTGTTCAGGCATCACCTGATACAAAACTAAAGCGTGACCTGGCAAGAATTGTTGAACGCAGAAAACTTCCTGCCAAACGCAGAGGCTTTACACAAAAAGCAAAAATCAATGGACAGGCTGTATTCCTCCGCACAGGTGAATATGGTGATGGAACTTTAGGTGAAATTTTTGTTGATCTTGCAAAAGAAGGAAGTACACTGAAAGGATTGATGAACAGTTTTGCAATCGCTATTTCTGTTGGTTTGCAGTATGGTGTTCCTTTAGAAGAATATGTTGAGAAATTTGTGTTTACCAAGTTTGAACCAAGCGGTATGGTAGATCATCCGAATATCAAGAGCACTACTTCTATTGTAGATTTCATGTTCCGTTGTTTATCGTATGAATATTTAGGTCGTACTGATTTAGTTCATGTGCTGGATAAACCTGAAATCAGCAATACAGGAACGGATGACTGGGATGATATTCCCACGGGATTAGAATACGAAAAACAAACACCTGAACTGAGTGATGTAAGAGTGGTAGGTGTTATCAACCCTGCACCACAGGTACAAAAAACACAGCGTGTAACGAATCCTGTAAAAGTTGAAAACAGTTTAGATGCAGTGAACCAGGCAGCAAGAAGTATGCAAAGCGATGCTCCTGCCTGTAATACATGCGGACATATTACCATCAGAAGCGGTACCTGTTACAAATGTTTAAACTGCGGTAACAGTATGGGTTGCAGTTAATTTAAAAATTAATCTCAATCGAGGTTCCTATAATTAACGCTCCGGTTCTCCGGGGCGTTTTATTTTTACGTAATTCTACAGAGTAATTTTCCTTTTTAAAACAATATCAGTAAGCAGATGTACTCATTTTTTCATATTACATGGCCTGATTTTTGATTTATCTGCAGTGATTAATTATTTTGAGCCTTCTAAATCCGTATCAATGAAAAAATCTGTCATCTACTCAGTTACACTTATTACTATTATTTTTCTGAGCTCCTGTACACGTTCTGTAACGCCTTATGAGGCGGCAAACAGAAGTCATGGTAAACGCTGTTTGCGGATAAGATAAAAACCGGTTTATTTATGATTCCTTTTACGGTTAAATCAATTTTCTTTTATACAGAGAAAGAGTGATTGCTATTCAGATGAAAGCTGATAGGCGAAGTCAGTTATGCAATGATTTTCGCTGTGCTTTTTCCCATGCAGCTTGTTGGTTCCCGGATAAGAACCGGAACAACCCTGCAATAACAGCATAGTTCATCACACAGAAATAATAAGGAATGAAAATCAGTTTGAATGGTATCTTTTTGTTTTCAAGCAGATATCCGGCAAAAGCTACTGCATAGAATAATAATTGTAAGATCAGTAAGCCCTGATAGAAATTGGGTCCATCCACTGCAAGTAAAATATTTAATATAAGCAATGCCGGTAACAGGAAAGGTGCCACTGCCCAGCGTAAAATCCGATGGGAGAAATATTGAAAATAAAGCAATGGAGTTCTTGTCAGCTTAAGTACACCTGTCAGCCTTACCATTGCCTGCCAGCTTCCAGCACCAATACGGATCTTACGTTTTAATTCTTCGCTTATATTTGAAGATGCAGTTTCAGATGCATATGCCTGCGGTTCATACGCAATGATATTTCCCTTTGCTGCAATCAGCATTGATTGCATAAAATCGTCCAGCAATGTATCATCCGGCAATTCAGTATAAAGTGAAGTCCTGAAAGCAACCAGCTCACCCGCAGCACCAATAGCACTGTTTAATTCTGCCTCCATTTTTTTTAAGAAAGATTCATACTTCCAGTAAATCTCTTCGCCTGATGAACTTGCACTGTCAGCATCTGCAGAGATAATTCTTTTCTCACCGGCAACACAGCCCACCCGTTCATCGGCAAAATGCTTTACAATATTCTTCAATGCATCCCGGTTGAGAATTGTATTCGCATCAGTAAAAATCACAAAAGGAGTTTTTACAAATTTCATTGCCCTGTTTTCGGCAGTGGTTTTACCGGCCCGTTTATTTTCATGCAGCCATTCAATATTTGGATACTGTTTCATGATCTCTCCGGAATGATCATTTGATCCGTCTGTAATAAGAACAATGGTTAACAAATCAGCCGGGTAGTCTAACTGTTGTGAATTACTTATTTTAGCCGGAATAATCTCAGCTTCATTATAACAGGGTATAATCAGTGTTAACGGGGGTTGAAACAATGTGTTTACTGCTTCTCCTTTTTTCATAAACATTTTTTTAATGGCTACCAAAATAGCCAAGAGCATCCCATATCCAAGGAACGTATAAAAAACAACTGCAAAAGAAAGCCAGAAAAAAAAATCGGTGTACTTCATTCATCACTTTTATTGTGTGAATATTATACTTTTTCGAGTAAACGGACAAGTTTTTTATAAGAACCCGGATGATTTTTCAAATAAGGACAATTCCCTGCTTCCCGATGGGGTACTTCCTGATAAATGTAACGCAGGTTATTTTGTTTTTATGTAATCTTTCAAATACACGCAGCTGTTGAAGGCTTCTTTATAAAAATTTGTTTTGCTGTAGTCCTTTACAAATGCTGAATAGTATTTGTTCTTCCTGATATCCTTTACATATTGTTCTGATGCTTTTTCATACAGGTCATAATTACTGAATGCTTCATAACCCGGAACAACCAGTTGTTTCTGCGAACATTTCGCTGCCATCCACATACAGCGGGCTTTGAAGTTTTCATCCTTTGATAGTTCTTTTGCTTTCAGGTAAAATTGTTCGGCTTTAAACACACCAAAGTATTCTCTTTGCCAGCTGCCTTCTTTGTATGTATTATCTAATCCATCATTACTGCTCCACCCATATTCCTGCAGCATCCAGCTGTTGCCCCAATAACTTGACTGGTATAAACCATTTGCCATTTGATAATAAGCTTTTGCTTTTTGCAGATCTGTTCCTGTTGTTGTTTGCTGCAGAAGCTGTTTCATTTTTTGTGCAAAGCGGAGCTTGGTATAAACAACAGTATCCTGCTTTGTTGGTGCATGTGTATCGTATATCAAATCTGCAAAAGGATTTGCTGCGAGATAAGTTGCATAGGTTTCTGTTTTATAATAGGCGGATGGTATCTGTTTCAACCATCGATCTGCATTATCCCAGTCACTTTCACGGATATATGCTGTGCCTGCAATATCAGCCACATCATCTTTTGAAAATGAATTATTCTTAACAAGATAGTTGTCCCATTTATTCAGTGATTTTGACAGCATAAAGGCATGCAGCTTTTCCAAAGCTTTGCTGTGCATCTTTGTACGTAAGAAAGTAATCGCCGAATTGTAATAATTGCCCAGCATTTTTTCAGCTATGCCAATACTGAGTACCTCTTTGTGAATGTCATTTTGTGCATGATATTTCAGTGCAATGATTTCTGTGAAGAAATTGCGGTAAAACTTTTTCCATTCTTCGTCTTTATTTGCTTTTCCTTCAAGCCATTGAATGGATGGAAGCAGCTGTTCTTCAAAAGCTGCATCAATCGTTTGTTTCTCATTAATAGTTACAAGCAGATTCGTCAGCATCCATTGATCTTTAACAACTGGGCTGAGGTTTAATTTTTCTGCTGACGATAATAACTCTTTTGCCTTTTTTAAATCCTTTGCCATGTAGGCAGTGTATGCTGCTGCTACTTCAAACAATCCACGGTTGGGAATTTTATTGTCTTGAGCGATACTGTGACAAAATTGGATCAGATCTTTTACTTCCTGCTCACTTTCATTATACACGCTGTCATAATTTGGATTAGCAGCATCACCCATTAAAGACCAGGAGTACATAATCTTATTGCCTTTCAGTTTTTGAATAGAAGGATGCAGATATTTTTCCTCCAGTTTATTTACTTCACGTATGGTGAGTAATTCAAGTAATGGTGACGAAGGATCCAGTTGATAAATTTCTTTTAACTCCGTCAGGTTATTGTCAACACTGCTCATGGCATAAATAGCTGTAACATTTGCTTTCTCTTTGTTATTCTTACACAGGGGTAATACATTTTCTTTTTTTGTGCCGCCCAGTTCTTCATCTCTTGTATTGAAAATAAAGCTGATATAGTTACTTCTGCGTTTTAATCCTTTACCTGCAAACAGTTGACTGAAGTTGTAGGCAGCTTCTTCCCGTTTCCCCAAATGTTTTAATGCACCGGCTTTTAATCCAACTGCCAGATCCTGAAAAACACTTGCAGTAGAATTAGGTTTGATGTAAGTGTCATAGTAACTAATGCAGTCTTTATATTGTTCACTGTAATGTGCAAGTCTGGTTACCTGGTAACCATAACGGAGTTTTATAAAATCTTTTTTTGCAGCTGTCCATAGTTGAATTCCGCTTTTTGTAAGCCGTTTCATTTTTTCTGCATCACGGTTTACATCGGCCCACATGTCTTCATCACCAACAACAAAGGGCTCAACCTGTTTGGCATACATAAGATAACCCAATGCTTCGAGGTCTTTGTTCTGAATAAACCATTGTGTAAAACTGTTTCTTTTCACTGAATCGGGCAGTGTGAGTGATTGATTTTTTCGATATAATTGTAGAGTGTGCTTAATTGTTTGTAATTGTACTTGAGTACAAATTGCTGAACATCCTTTTTTGTTGCTTTTCCTGTTGTATATCCAACCCATTCTTCGCTGGTAATTTCTTTTGTACTCACCGGTTCCAGTTCATCGTACAGAAAACGATAACCTGTGTAATAAAACGGACGAAAACTTTCATCGCCATTAAGTCTTTGTGAAAAGAAGGAAGTATAATAATCATAAGGATCATCGCCTCCTCCGCAGCCGATAATATTATACGGGAAGCAGATTAAACCAAGACTAATCAAAGCAGTGAAACAGTGTTTCCAGTTCATGTTGCGGGTGTTTATTTAAAATTAATTCATCTAAATGGTAAAATAAAACAACAGGAGTTTTGTTTTTTGAAGAAAGTTTTCCTGCAACATAATTTGCTGTCTGTAACAATTCATTCTTTGTGCTTTCTTCCAGCCGGAGCTGATCATTCTTTTGAAAAGGAATATTTTTCAGCACAGTATCTTTTGAAAAAGTAAACAGGTTGTCTTTCCATTGTCCGGCTGCAGCAGTCAGTTCATCCTTTGAAATATTACTGACGATACCTTTGTAGGTATTGTTGCTGAAGTACACAGTCCAGCTGAAGAGGGGTAATGCGATATCAAGCGGTAATGGATAGCTATTTAATCCATTTAAGTACTTTTTTAATTCTTCCGTATCAAGTATCGAATTTTTGGTTGCAGGGTTTTTGAGGTTACCCATATTATAGCACATCAATAAACCTTTATCAATTTCGGGAATACCGGACTTACTTCTGTATTTCACCTGATGCAGGCGGATGGTAGCAGAAAGTAAAGCACTGTCAGCAAAAGAAAGATGGTCTGCACGAATTAACCGCTTCACTTCCTTCACCAATAAAAAATAATTATTTTTTGTTGAAACTGTCCAGTCGCAATCGAGTTGAAATTCAGCAGCCGGAGGAAGTTGTTGCTTTTGTATCATATCACCGGCAAGTCTTACAATTTTTGTGCAAGGGCAATACTTGCGGCAGAATCAATTTTCAGCAAACTTTCATTGGTGATAAACACAACAGGGATGAATTGAATTCTCTGTTGAAGTAATTGCTGAACAGTAACTGTATCGAAGTCAAGTTTGGCAACCGGCTGTACCGATTGGAGTTCATCATTCCAGGCAACATCAAAAAATTTAATATACAATCTCCCGATTTTTAAATTCGTTAATGCTGCTTTTTCTTTTTGAGAAACAGCCAACCTGCTTTTCCAGTAATAAAAACCACGGCTAACCTGCCGGGGTGTTATTGACTCCCTGCAGGACAAAAAGAAAAACAGAACTGACGTTACAGGAATCCATAAAAGGTAGCCTGTCCTACACCAAACTTTATTTACTTTGCACCGATCAACAATCATTCCTCCAACTTTATATACACGAATGTATGAGAAGCTTTTATCGTTTGGTATACCTGCCTGTACTGATTTTTTTACAAACGTCTTACAGGCACAATTAGTAAGCGGACCAATGCTTGGTCCAGTTGAATTAAGAACAGCAAAACTCTGGGTGGAAGTGAAGCCCGGCAGCAGTGCAGATTTATGGTACTGGAAAAAAGGAGAGATTGCAAAAGCCAAACGACTGACGAAAAAAACAAGTCCTGATGCCTGGTTTGCCCCGCTTTTATTTGATGTTGTGGCACTTGAAATGAATACGGCCTACGAGTATCAATTTATCATTAACAATACATTGAATAAAAAACCTGTAAAAGCAGATGGATCATTTAGCACAAAGGATTTGTGGCAGTGGCGCAAACCGGCTCCTGATTTCTCTTTCTTAACAGGTTCCTGTGCTTATATCAATGAACCACCTGTAGATCGTCCGGGTAAACCATATGGCGGCGATTCATCCATTTTTGAAAGTATGGCGAAAGAAAAAGCGGCGTTTATGTTATGGCTCGGCGATAACTGGTACACCCGTGATGTTGATTATTTTGATGAATGGGGATTATGGAACCGTGCCAGCCATGACCGTTCCATTCCAGTGCTTCAAAAATTTCTAAAGACTACTTCTCATTTTGCTATTTGGGACGATCATGATTTTGGGCCGAATGATATGGGCAAGAATTATATTCTTAAAAATACGTCAAGAGAGGTTTTTAAAAACTACTGGTTAAATACAACCTATGGTTTTAACGGACAGGGCATTTATTCCATGATGAGTTACAGTGATGTGGATGTGTTTATGATGGACGACCGCTGGTGGCGCAGTGCAGATAACATGGCTGATTCAGTTAACGGCAAACCAAACCCCGACAAAAAAATGTGGGGCAAGGAACAAATGGGATGGCTCAAAAACTCTTTGCTGTACAGTAAAGCTTCATTTAAAATCATTGCTACAGGAAGCCAGGTACTGAATCCTGTTTCGCCTTTCGATAAGCTGGCCAACTGTCCTGTGGAGTACAATGAGTTGATGGATTTCCTGTATGCAAATAAAATAAATGGTGTTTTATTTTTATCAGGCGACAGGCATCATACAGAAGTAATTAAGGTTAATCGTGAAGGAACGTATCCTTTGTATGATATTACTGTGTCGCCATTAACTGCAGGTACACATACGTTTGGCGGTGCTGAAAAAAATAATCCTTACCGTGTTGTGGGAATTGACGAAAAACAGAACTATGGCAAGTTTAATTTCAGTGGTGCCAGAGGTCAGCGGAAACTCAGCATTGAATTTTTTGGTGTAAAAGGAGAGAAGCTGGGCGAATGGACGGTTAGTGAAAATGATTTAAAATCTTCAAAGAAGTAAAATGAACATTTCCTTCAGGTACGATCGTAAAAAAGTAATCCAGGCATTACGGTATCACTTTATTTCAAAAAAGGAAATACGCATTTTAATTATACTGGTAAATGTGTTTGCTCTTTTTGCTGCGGCAATGTTTTTCTGGAAAAAAGTTACACCCATTGCATTTTTACTCAGCTCCTTTCTCTGGATTTGTTTGATGGCCTCTTTCTGGTTTATACTTCCGTTTACAGTTTACAGCCGGGCTAAAACATTCCGTGACGCATTTAACCTTACTTTTTTAGATACATACATGCATATTGAAAGTGCAAACGGAACCAAGCACTGGAAGTACAAAGACTTTTCTTATTTTATAGAAACTCCCAACTTCTTTCACCTGTATGTGGATGAACGTTCTTTCTTTCTTATTCCGAAAGATGCGTTTACAGAAGATGATGATCTTCATGCAGCAAGGATTTTGCTGAAGGAAAAGATTGGAATGAAGTAAGTTTATTCTTCAGCACCCATTACAGGACTCTTATTTAGTTTCTCCCATTTCTGCGAAGTGATATTGTATTGAAAGCTGTATATGGTTTCCTGTTTTTCGGATGGAGCAATGAGATTGTAATTGAACTCAACACCAAATACAACAAGGTTGCCGCTTTTATCAAAACGCAGTTTTCTTGCTTTGTCATCACCCCTTGGCCCAAAGCCTGTAAGGTTCAGTTGAAAAACAGGTTTAGATTTAAATTGACCATCTTCATCTATGTTCACAGAGAAAATATTACTTCTTCTTGCTTCGCCAAAAAAAAGAGATTTCTTTTCATTAAAGTAAACAAGCTCAAGTCCCATCGCATCAATATTGTCAATTTGATCAATTATTTTGGCTTTGTCTGTTACATGGATACTGTAAATGCGGCCCACTTCACCTGTTCTGGTACTGCCGCTTACTGTTGATGCAAACAGGATTCCAGTTTCACAATCGTAAGCTAAACCAAGAATGCCATAAGGGTTTTCGGGTGATGGTTCTTTGGCACGTGGCAATTCAATGAATACGTTCATTTCACCACTTACAGGATCTACCTTATAAATTGTATTCTGCTGCTCGGGTTTATTTTCAAAAACATTTACAATCGGGATTGGTGCAACAAACACACTGCCATCTTCTGTAATAACTATTGGGCCAAGACCGCCTGCCATTTTCCAGCTTGGATGCTGGTATATTCTTTTTGCATTTGTGAATTAAGGGGAAATTCAACCAGTGCCAGACCTTTTGTTTTTCTTTCTGATGTGCTGAATGCGGTTCTTCTTTTGTCAAACCCGGTTGACTGAATAAAAGCAGCCATCTTCTTGCATTCACTAATATACTGAACACCTGTAATGCTTTCTTCATTCTGTTTGCAGGAAAGAAACAGTAAAGGAAACAGTAAATAGAAAAGATATTTTTGCATGATTTTTTTATTTTACCGGAATAAACATGGGGCCGGAAAAACAGGGATAAGATATTGTACTGTAAACTCCGTTTTTAACATAACTGTCGGCCCAGCAGTATTCGTTTCCTTTTGTATCATCATTTCTTACTACAGGTACATACCACATAACTAAGGATCTTCCGCTTAATGATTCAGGAGTCGGTTCAATAAATTTTTCCGGGCCCTGTCTGTAATCTGCATTGCAGCATGGGCCAATGGTTACGAGATCGGTTTCTCCTTCGTCTGTTCCGGGTTTATTAATTGTAATGTAAGTATAAGCTCTGTCGCCTCTGCCGCCATCTTTAAACTGTCCACGACCGGGTTCAACATAATAGTTCAATCCATTTTGCCCGGAAATTTTAAACAGGTATCCTTCTTTAGTGTAAGAAGTATTTGCCTGTTGAAGTTGCCATTTTTCTGTTGCCCAGCTGTTCCAGCCGGTTCCATTCCATTCATCAAATGTTTGTGAACCACCTGCAAATGCAATACGGATTACCGGACGGTAGGTTCCATCGTTGCCGCAACCTCTTCCAATGTTGGCAACAGCAACACGAAAACTGCCGTCATCAAAAAATTCATAGCGCTGTTGATATTTATAATTACATGGCTGTGGCCATCTTTCACTGGAAAAATTCTGTACAAGTACAAATCCAATTTTCTTTCCATCTTCAATCAGGTCGCTGATTTCAGGAGGCTCTACAGCAATAACTGCTGCTGTACTGAAATACGGGCAACCAATGGCATCGCTGTAACCAAATCCTTCTGTATCACTGTAGCTCACATGCCAGTCAACAAGTTTGGCACTGCTTACTATTGGTTTGCTTTTATACTGAACATTTGATATACGCAAACCATCACTGCTGGTAATCATATAATTCATCTTCCATCCATTTCGTTCAAGGTTGAGTTCGTTTTTGCAAAAACATTCTGTGATTGTTTCGTTTTCAATTTTACGGAGAGTTACTGAAGATTCGGGTCCGGCACTGCCAACATTTGTCCAGCGTAAACCCGCAACTTTTAATTCAGTTAAATCAACAATTGTCCATAATGCTTTTACGCCTTTTACAAAAGTGGGCGCCACACAAAGATGCAGGCTGCGTTCGCAACGGCTCCGGTTAAGTGAAGTTTTAGTGGCAGACATGACCGCATCTTTTTCTCCCGGTTTAAAGCCAAGCACTTTTTGTACTTCTGTATTGGCTGCGGCAATATGAATGGCAATTGTTTTTAAATGCTGTGGAATTTCCGGTTGAGTGTTGGGCACATGTGTTACCTGTAATACCTGTTTGCTGTTTACATTCACCAATCCAACAGTTGTAAGGTTTAATGCAAAATTGTATAACTCTACTTTATAACAACTTCCATCCGTACAAAATCCTCTTGTTGTTTTATTAAAATCGCTTTCTCTTGCTTTATAAATATTGAATATTTCATTGCGAAATGCATTTTTTGAAATACTGTCTCTCAGGTATTTTATAAAATCTGCATTGGAAAGACAGATTGTTTCTGCATCTTTCATCATTTGGTCGGCACTATCCTGGAATAATAAAACAGGCACTGGCTGCTGCAGGGTTGTTTTTACTTTTTCAAGATAAGCAGATATTTCAGGCAAGGTAATGCTTGCAGTATCGTTCAGTAAATAAGCGGTCTTTGCATCATCATTTTCTGCGGTTTTTTCTGCAGTATTATTTTCATTACAGGAAAAGCAGGCTGTTAGTAAAACCAGGAGAAGCGAAAAATTCAGTTTTTTCATAAAAAAGAAATGAAGTGCTGCAAATTACTTATTTGCATTTGTTTTGAGAGGATTCAGAAAAGAAGGATTGCTGAGAACAGATGAATCAGTTAAGCAGTACAGGAAATTAACCAGGTCAATTTGTTCTGAAGGTGTAATACTGTAACCGGTTATCAGTTTGCTTTTGTATTCATTTAAACGTCCATCTCCCTTCCAAATGCCCTTCTCAATATGTCTTCCTCCTTTTTCAAAAACAAGTAATGCATCTTCCAGAGTTTCGGCACTTCCATCATGAAAATAAGGGGCCGTAAATAAAAGATTACGGAGGGTTGGTGTTCTGAATTTTCCTTTGTCCGTTTCTTTTTTTGACACAGTAAATAATCCATTATCGTCATTTGCATAATTATTACCTGCAATATTATACAACCCAATATTATAGTACTGCTGATCAACAGGCATAGATGAATCAGCACCAAAAAAAGGCGGAACATGACAGCTTCTGCAGTTCAGTTTCGTTGAATTAAAAAGCTGTTCGCCTCTTAAAGCAGATGCACTGATGGCAGAACGGTTTCCTTTTTTGTAGAGGTCATATGGTGCGTTCATACTTTGCAGGGAGGCAACATAAACAGCAATGGCGGTTTTTATATTCTTCCAGGTAACGGGATCATTATCATCGGGAAATGATTGAGTAAACAACATTTCGTATTGCTTATTTTTTTCAGTTTCTCCAGAACAAGCGGATCATATTTCTGCAGACCCATTTCAATAACACTGTGACTGAACAAAGGGCGTTCCATTTGCTGTTCAAGTGAAGTAACAGAAGTATCGGCCCAGTTAAAAAATTTGTTTGCTGATACATTAATGAGGCCTTGCGTATTTCTTGTACTCATGTCGGCAAAAGCACCAAGTGTTCTTTTATAACGATCTGTAAAAGCAAACTGAGGGTTATGACAGGAAGCACAGGACTTACTGTTGTTAGCAGACAGAACAGGATCGAAGAAAAGAAGCTTGCCGGTTTCCGAAATCGTTTGCGGAGAATTATTTTTCTCATTGCATCCTCCAGTGAGCAAAGCAGAAAAGCAGAAAGATGCAACGACTAATAAAGAGAAAGCAGAACGGATTTTTTTTTGAAACATGTTTGTGAATGCAACTTTTGAAATAAAGATTTCGTCAGATGCAAAATAAAAGAAACTAATTATAAAAAAATAAGTGGTTACACTTAAACATAAATAATATTTTAGTAATATTGCCGGCGTTAAACAAATAGACTCCAATAAATCCAATGTTGTGTTTAGCCAATCCAGCATAAGCCAAATGGTTGATGCGCCACCTTACCATCTTCATTGATTTATAAAACATCAAACCAATTCATGAAAAGAGTTTTACAGCTTTTTACTGCTACTTTATTGTGTGTTACCTTTTTTGCATTATCTGCCAGTGCACAAACAACCGGGACAATGTTTCGTGATTTTAACGGAAACGGAACCCGTCAGAATACTGCAGGTACTTTTGTTGAGCCCTTAGTGCAGGGTATTATTGTGAATGCCTATAACAGCAGCGATGTTCTGATAGCATCTTACACAAGCTCAGCTGCAGGTACTTTCAGTATTCCGCTAACCGGAAGTACTTATAGCGGAACGCCGGGTTCTAATACAGGTTCAATCGCAAATGGAGTTGCAGTTCGACTTGAGTATATCATTACTGCAACCTGTGGACTAAATCCAAATGTTGATTACAGTTCCAATAGCGGTAATGTATACGGAACTGCTGTTCGCTTTGTAAACGGAGGCAGCACCGGTAATAATTATGCAATCAATGACCCTTCTCATTATGTAAAAACGGTGAACCCTTACTTTTTTGCAATCCGCCAGGTATATGGTGATCCATTGGCAGGTTCAGGTACTGCTACCACAAGACCGGCCATTGAGGGCACACCTTACAACGCAAGCCTTTCGGCACCAGGTACAACAACACCGGCACAGCGAACTCTTGCTGCAAGTTATATTGGCAGCTGTTATGGCTTGGCTTACAGTAAGCAATCAGGTAAACTGTTTACAGCAGCATATCTGAAACGTCATGTGGGTTTGGGAATTTTAGGAAGCGGTGGTATTTATATGGTGGACTCTTCGCTCTCTACAGCATCAGTAACTAACTTTTATAACCTGGATGCAAATGCTGCTCCCACCCGTTCAAACGCAGCAGCTGGTGCGCCAGCTTACGGAAACACTACATCTTATACAATACCTGTAACTGCACCAACAGGTATTTCAATCAATTATCTCGGAGCTGTCGATCCTGTTTCCGGCCTTCCTCTTGGATTAGGTGTTGTAGGTACAAACGTGCAGCGTGGCCTTACCGGAAGTGCTGCTGCAACAAATGCTGATCCTGCTGCATACGGACAAGTGGGTACTGTGGGTCTTGGTGATCTTGAAATTTCTGAAGATGGAAATAATTTATTTGTTGTGAATTTATACGACAGAAAAATTCACAAGCTTACTTTAAACAATGCAAAAAATCCAACATCAGTTACTACAACAGCCTCTTTTTCTTTACCGGCACCTCCGTTACGCAGTTCGCTTGGTGGAGGATATGCTGTAACATATGCAGGGGATAACACGCAGTTTTATGATGGTACAAAAGGACGGTTGCGTCCATTTGCGTTGAAATATTATCGTGGTAAACTCTATGTAGGTGCTGTTACAACAGGAGAAGGCGTTGGTGCAGTATCAACTACAGATAATAATGCAGGAAATCCTGAGTATACTGATTTATGGGCTTATATATTTGAATTTGATCCGGCAACCAATACATGGACTTCAGCTCCTGTACTTCAATTTCCGCTGAATTTTAACAGAGGTCTTGATGGTGATGGATACAATGAGACATTTGCACTTTGGAAGAATACCAGTATGACAACCGGATTTACATGGACAGGAGCTAATAACATCCGTATGTTTTATGCGCAGGCGATGCTTACAGATATTGAATTTGATCCCAATGACGGTTCAATGATTCTTGGTTTGAGAGACAGAATTGGTGATCAGATAGGACATTTTCAAAACAAATTGAATAATGCAGCAGGTGAAGTTGGAACAGCTCTGGGTGAAATTCTAAGAGCATACAGAACGTCTTCCTGTTCATTTGAACTGGAAACAAATGGTAAAGAAGGAGCCAGCAGTCCAAATGCAGCAACAACAGGTGCAGGAAACGGACAGGGCCCCGGTGGCGGTGAGTTTTATTACCAGGATAATGTATATGATGCTTCCGATGGAAATCCCAATGCAACTTTCCATAACAACACAACAGAGGGGTCGCTTGCTTTATTGCCGGGAACTGGAAATGTAATGGTTACCAGTATGGATCCTGCTGATGTATGGCAACAGGGGGTAGATTGGTTTTCAAATACGAACGGTACTAACACAAGAAATCATGCAATGGAAGTGGCGAATGCAGCAAATAATTCTACCGGCTATTCAGGAAAGGGTTCAGGCATGGGTGATATTGAGTTGATTTGTTATTCTGTAATTGAAATAGGTAACAGGATATGGAATGATGCAAATGGAAATGGTATTCAGGATGCAGGTGAAGCAGGACTAAGCGGAGTTGCACTTGAACTTTTTCTGGATGCAAATAATGATGGCGTACCTGATGCAGCTGCTATTGGGTCGGTAACAACAGATGCCAACGGGAATTTCTTCTTCACTAGTTTAGCAGGTACTGATGCAACAGGTATTGATTATGCTGTGAGTATTGAAACGAATCAAAATTATATTATCCGTGTAGCTGCCTCCGACTGGACGGGGGGAGCAGGAACGGGTGATCTTCTGAATTATCGTTTAACCGCCACGGATATAACGGGTAATGGGGCCGTTGATTTCAGTGATAATGATGCATCAATGACAGGAGGAGGTTCCACGCTTCCGCAAATACGTTTTACAACAGGCTCATCAGGACAAAGTAATCACAACCTTGATTTTGGATTTACACAACTAGGCGGAATAGGTGATAAAGTTTGGTTAGATAACGGAACAGGCGGTGGAACTGCCAACGATGGTTTACAGAATGGTGGAGAGGTTGGCGTTGCAGGCATAACAGTTGAGTTGTTTTTAAACGGAATAAGAACTGCATCAACTGTAACAGATACATACGGAAATTATTTCTTTAATAATCTTGCAACAGGTGGCGGTAATGTATATACAGTTCGTGTAACACCTCCTGCCAATTACAGTTTCAGTTCACAAACAAATGCATCTGCTGATTTAGGTAATGATGCAACGGGAAGTGATATTAATCCGTTAACAGGTATATCATATAATGTTACGTTAACAGCAGGTGAAGTGGAACGTGATATTGATGCTGCATTAATTTTTAATACAGTTACAGCTCTACCATCTATCGGTGATAAGGTTTGGTTTGATAATGGCCAGGGTGGCGGTACTGCCAATGATGGAATACAAAATGGTACTGAACCTGGTGTTGCAGGAATAACAGTTACTCTTTATCGTGATATCAATACGGATGGAGATGTGGCTGATCCCACAGAAATTATTGCAACTACTGTTACGGATGCAAATGGTAACTATCTCTTTACAAACCTGCTGGCTGCTGCCAATTACCAGGTAGGCTTCAGCTTACCACCAACATTTATCTTCTCTGCAAAAGATGCAGGAGGAAATGATAATACTGACAGTGATGTAAATACAGGTGGTGCCAATTTTGGAAAAACTGATTTCTTTACACTTGCTGCAAGCGATATTCTTACAATAGATGCAGCCATCAATAATTCATCTGCAGCAACAACTGCAAGTATTGGCGACAGAGTGTGGAATGATCTTGACCATGATGGCATACAGGATGCTGATGAACCCGGAATACAGGGAGCAACAGTTGGATTGTATCAAAGCAATGTACTGATAACAACAACTGTTACTGATGCATTTGGCAACTTCCAGTTTACCAATCTTGCTCCAGGCTCCGGTTATGAAGTAAGAGTTACATCACCTGCAGGTTATACAATTACAACGCAGGATGTAAGTGGTAATACACAGAATGATGTGGACAGTGATATTAATGGAACAGGATCAAGCGGTCAGTTTAATTTAGTGGCCGGTCAGCGTAAAGATGTTGATGCAGGTTTGTATAATAGTACAGCTGGATTGAACAGCATCGGCAATTTTGTATGGAATGATCTGGATGGTGATGGTGTACAGGATGCAGGAGAACCAGGTGTTGCAGGTGTGAGTGTTATTATTCGCACATCAACTGGGGCACAGGTTGACAATCCTTCACGTGCAGGAACACAGGATTATGTTGTAACTACTGATAAAAATGGTGCTTACCGTTTTGCTGATTTAGCAAATGGAAACTATGTTCTGATATTCAGTAACCTGCCAAATGGGTACACTTTTACTACAGCGACAGGTGCAGGTGATAATGCAAATAATACAAACAGTGATGTAACTGCTGCAAGCGGAACAACTGCCATATATAATTTAACGGGCGGTGAATATGATGCTACAATTGATGCAGGTCTTGTGAGAGGTATTTCTACCGGTGGCCCAAGCCTTGGCAGCAAAGTTTGGTATGATCTCAATGCAAATGGTATTCAGGATGCTGGTGAACTCGGAGTTTCAGGTGTAACGGTTACGCTCAACAGTCCGGGTATTGATGGTATTGTTGGCAATGGTGATGATGTAACAGGCATTGCTGCATTAACAACCAACTCCTTAGGTGAATATTTATTTACAAGTGGAAATGTACCGGGAGGATTGAATTCTCAACAGCAAACCAGGGGACGAATGATAATGCTGACAGTGATGCAGGAGCAACAGGGGTAACGGGGCTTTATATTCTTGGCTTTACTGAAGAAAATCTTACTGTTGATGCAGGTATCAATAATCCGTCTGCTACTTTAGGAAGCATTAGTAATCTTGTTTATAACGATGCTGATGGCGATGGTGTACAGGATGCAGGTGAACCTGGTGTTCCGGGTGTAACGGTACGTATATACAATGATGGTGTTGATGGTATTGCAGGAAATGCAGATGATGTGTTGATTGCAGTAACAACAACTGATATCAATGGTAATTACCTGTTTGATGGATTAGCTGCCGATAATTATACACTCTACTTCAGTAACTATCCTTCAGGATATGTTGCAACAAATAAAGACCTCGGCGGTAATGATGCATTGGATAGTGATCCGAATGGAACAGGTAAAACAGATGCAGTTACACTTGCAGCAGGACAGGATAAAACAGATGTTGATTTTGGAATCCGCAGTACAACCACTGCAGTACTTGGAAATTCTGTATGGTTTGATAATGATAATGATGGTGTACAGGATGCAGGCGAACCTGGTATTCCGGGGGTAACGGTTATTCTTTACAATCAGGGTACAGGGTTACCGGTTGCAAGTATGATTACTGAAGCAAATGGTGCGTACCTCTTTATGAATATTATACCGGGCACTTATTTTGTTGAGTTCAGTAATATTCCAAGCGGTACAACATTTACCCAGCAGAATACAGCAGGCGATAATGGAGATAATACAAACAGTGATGCAAACCCTGCTGATGGCAGAACAGGCAATATTGTATTAACTGCTGGTGAAGTTGATTTAACGATTGATGCAGGTGTACGCAGACAAACAACAGCATCAGTTGGTAACAACGTTTGGTACGATACAAATGGTAATGGTGTTAAAGATGCAGGTGAATCTCCTGTTGGCGGTATCACTGTTTCATTAGTGAGCGGTGGCGTTACAATCGCAACAGCTGTAACAGGTGATGACGGTACTTACCTGTTTGCAAATGTTACACCGGGAACTTATACCATGCAGTTTGGCAATCTGCCTTCCGGAGCTGCTTACACAACTCAAAACAGTGGTGGAGCAGGTAATGATAATAACAGTAACCCAAATGGTGCAGGGTTAACGCTGACGTTTACAGTTGCAGCCGGTGGTTCAGACATTTCAATTGATGCAGGTTTAATTGGAACTCCATTGCCGGCTGAAGGATTAATTCTTGCCGCAGCATTGAGTGGCAGCCAGGTTTCATTAAACTGGAAAACAATCAGTGAAAACAATACGGATCGTTTCGCAATTGAACGCAGTACAAATGGCATAAGCTTTATAAAAATTGGTGCAGATATTTCTGCTGCAGGCAGCAGTGCATTTGAAAAGCAATACAATCAAAAAGATGATATTACAGCAGTGCAGCATAACGGAACATTGTATTACCGTGTAAAACTGTACGATCAAAACGGCAGTTATAAATACAGTAATGTAACAGCAGTAATAGTAAAAACCACGGGCATTAAAGTTTGGCCAAATCCATTTACTGAACTTTTGCAGGTAAACATAACAGCACAAAATGCAGGAAAAGTTGAATTGCGGATCAGCGATGCAGCGGGACGAGTTGTACTCACACAACAGCAAAAAGTATCAGCAGGAGTAAACCAGTTGATTCTGCCGGGTCTTTCACGGTTAACCAAAGGAACCTATATTGTTGAAGTAATTAACCTGAAAGATAACAGCAGAACTGCATATAAACTCACAAAGGAATAAACCAACACTAACTGTCAATACAGCCGCTCAGAAATGAGCGGCTTTTTTTGTAAAAAAATCTTTCTAAAACATTTGGTTTATAAAATAAACTACTCTATGTTTGTGATCTATTTACGAAAACATGAAACAGATAACCTTACTCATCATCAGCCTTATCAGCCTTGTTTCCAGCTGGTCACAAACTACCATCACCGGCACAGTTACCGATGGGAAAAAAACAAGCTGTTGCCGGTGCTTCTTTAGCCATTAAAGGATCTTACGACGGAGCAACTGCCGATTCATCGGGCCGTTTCCGTTTTAAAGCATTTGATAAAGGAACACAGATTCTTGTTGTAAGTGCAGTAGGATACAAAACACTTGAATTAACCTTGGAACTCAAAGGTGGTGAAATGCAACTGCCGGTTCAGTTAAAACAGGAAATCACTGAAATGAGTGCGGTAGTAATTACAGCCGGTGCTTTTGAAGCCAGCGATCGTAACAGGGTGGCAGCAGTTTTAACTTCTATTGATATTGTTACAACTGCCAGTGGTAATGGCGATGTAACAGGGGCATTGAAAACCTTACCGGGTGCACAACAGGTAGGAGAGAGTGAAGGTCTTTTTGTAAGAGGAGGTACAGCTTCCGAAACAAAAACATTTATTGATGGAACATTGGTAAATAATTTTTTCTACACAAGTACACCGGGCATTGCATCAAGAGGAAGATTTTCTCCGTTTATTTTTAAAGGAACCGTTTTCAGCACTGGCGGTTACAGTGCTTTATATGGACAAGCCTTATCATCAGCTTTAATTCTTGAGTCAATTGATTTGCCCGAACAATCTTCTGCCAACTTGAATGTATCCATATTGAGCCTGGGTGCTGGATTTCAGAAACTGGAAAAAAATAAAAAATCATCATGGGGTGTGAATTATAATTATTCCAATTTAACTCCTGCCTTTGCCATCATCAAACAGGAACAGGAATATGCAACAGCACCAACAGCTCATAATATGGATGCAAACTTCCGTATCAAAACATCGAAGAATGGAATGTTGAAATACTATGGATATTATACAACCAACAACGTGGCATTTACACAAAACAGTCTCGACTCTCTCGGATATAAGGACAAGTTCTCTTTAACAAACGGAAACATGTACCACAATCTGTCATGGAAAGAGAGTTTAAAGAATAAATGGAAGTTTATAGCCGGTGTATCTGTATCAACCAATAACGATGATATTAGTTTTGATATGCAGGATGATCAGAAAAATGATGTCTTGTTAAATGGATTACAGTTCAAAACATTTGATATTGAAAGCAAAGGTTTTTATGGCAATGCCAAACTGGTGCTGGAAAAGAAGTTCAGGGATTGAATGCCCTGCGTTTTGGAACAGAGTATAATCACAGTGATGATAAAAGCACATTCACTGCTTATAATGGCGCTAAGTTCAACAGTCGTATTATTGAAAATGTATATGCCCTGTTTGCTGAGCAGGATATTTATCTCACCAATAACCTGGCAGCGAAATTTGGTGCAAGAGCAGAATACACTGCATTGCTCGATAAGGCAAATATTGCTCCACGAATTTCATTGGCATATAAACTTGGAAAACAAAGCCAGGCATCATTGGCGTACGGTATTTTTTATCAGAACCCTGAATTGAAATACCAGCCGTCAGTAAATCCGTTACTGTTTATGAAAGCTGAGCATTATATTGCCCAGTACCAGAAAACAACCAGCCTCACAACGTTTCGTTTGGAAGCATTCTACAAGAAGTATCAGAATCTCATTAAAACAACAAACATAAATGGCCGTGAAGTTGCCAGCAGTAACAAGGGTTACGGCGATGCCAATGGGTTTGAATTATTCTGGAGAGATAAGAAGAATGTAAAGAATGTGGATTACTGGATCTCTTACTCTTATCTCAATACAAAAAGGGATTTCCTGAACTTCCCAACTGCTATCACACCCAATTTCGCAGCCAATCATACCGCATCACTGGTAATGAAGATGTTTGTTACCAAGTTGAAAACAAACATCAACTTTTCTTATAACTATGCAAGCGGAAGGCCTTATTATAATATTCAGTATGATCCCAATACAAGCAAAACATTTTTTGCAGACAAAGGAAGAATACCCGATTATCACAACGTAAGTTTTGCATTAAACTATCTGCCCAGCATCGGTAAGAAAAATGCAAAAGCCTTTGCGGTGTATGTGCTCAGTGTAAGTAATATTTTCAATATTAAACAGGTGTACGGTTACAGTTATTCAACCAACGGTATGCGGAAACAGGAGTTAGTACCGCCATCGAGAATGTTTGTGTTCATTGGAGCATTCATCAGTTTTGGTGTAGACAGAACAGATGATGCCATCAACAATAATTTATAAATCAACTCATCAACCAAACAATTTTATTATGAGCAACTTTCAACGCATCCCTGAAGCAAACGAACAAAAAGACAAACAACTTTGGGAGATCGCTCAGAAAAGAGCGTCTTTTAAAACCCATCTTATTACGTATGTGTTAGTAAATACATTTCTCTGGATTATCTGGGCAATCACAGGTGGTCGGTCTTATGGAAGTGGGGTGCCGTGGCCAGTTTGGTCAACACTTGGATGGGGTATTGGAATTGTATCGCATTACTTTGGTGCTTATGTTTATCCCAAAAGCAACAGTGTTGAACGTGAATATGAAAAACTGAAAAACAAACAATAATCATTCTTTAATTCTTAAAACAAATAACATGAAACGTATACTTATCGCTGTTTTTTTCGCTGCTCTTTTTACCAACGCCTTTGCACAAAGTGAACGCTATGCAGGCGCCATGCAAAAAAACCTGGAAACATTTTCTGCAGCAAAATCACCGGCTGAAATGCATGATTTAAGCAATGCCTTTGAACGTATTGCCGATGCAGAAAAAACCCAATGGCTTCCTTATTACTATGCAGCCATGACGGAAGTGCTCAACGGATTTATGGCTACAGATAAATCAGGAGCCGATGTAATTGCCGACCGTGCTGAATTGCTGATTAATAAAGCAGATGCACTGGAACCAAAGAATTCAGAAATTTCCTGCATTAAATCAATGATTGCTTCATTGCGTATGATGGTGGACCCGATGCAGAGATGGCAGCAGTATGGAGCATTATCATCACAGTTATTGGAAGAAGCAAAAGAAACAGGATCCAACCAATCCACGTCCGTTTGCATTGCAGGCACAAAACCTTTTATACACCTGCACAATTCGGCGGAGGATGCACAACTGCAAAACCAGTGGCAGAGGAAGGTGTAAAACTGATGAATACGTTCCAGGCAAAATCACCATTGCATCCAAACTGGGGAAAGACACAGTTTGATATGGTGTTAGGACAGTGTAAGTAAGATAACTGAAACAAATACACGAAACCCGGCATTTAATCTGCCGGGTTTTAAAAATTACGGCATCTAAAAGTGTACAGTCTGTGAATAACCTTTCAGCATAACAAAACGAACTTCAGTATCATTCATACAAATTTGCAACTATGGATCAGGAACAATTTTCATCACCACAAGACAGCCTTCAGTTAATTGAAAGCATGATCAATAAAGCGCAAAACCGTTTCAATGAAAATGGCCATTTGTATTTATTGTGGGGTTGGGTAATTTTTGTCTGCAGTATCAGTCATTTTATTGTGGATTACTGGAACCTGTTCAGCAACCCGCAAATGGTATGGTTTCTTACATGGGGTGCATTAATTTATCAGACGATTTATATTGCCAGGAGAAAAAAGAAAGAACGTGTAAGAACATACACCGATGATATTGTTGGGTGGGTATGGGTTGTATTTGTTATACTGATGGCACTGGTTGGTTTTATTGCAGGGAAAGGAAATACATGGCAACTGATGTATCCGTTGTTCCTGGTATTATATGGTGTGCCCACATTCTTAACTGGTGTTATAATAAAGTTTCAACCTTTACAGGTTGGCGCAATCAGGTTGCTGGATACTGGCAGTTGCTTCAACCTTTGTGCCTGTTCAATTCCAGGTATTGTTCCTCACATTAGCTGTTTTATCGGCCTGGATTATTCCCGGATACCTGCTTCGTTCACGGTTTAAAAATCAAAACTGATATGGAAGAAAAAACAATTATCAGAAAGAGAAAGCCTGCTCATCATTCAGCAAATGATCAGCCGTGCAAAAAATGAATTTGTTGATACAGGAGTTGGTCCTATTCTCTGGGGAGCTGTGATTACCGTTTGCAGTTTGGTGCAGTTCCTGCAGATTCAGTTTGATTACAGACTTCCGGTTGATATCTGGCTGCTGGCATTACTGGCCATTGTGCCGCAGATCTATATTTCAATTAAAGAAGGACGTGAACGTAAAGTAAAAGGCTGGGATCAGGATGTAATGAGTTATGTATGGCTTTGCTTTGGTGTAGGAATTTTCCTCGTGAACTTCGTTAACAATGTGGCTGCACATCAGCTCAATCCAATCTTAAGTGAATACAGTAAGTTATCAGGGAAAACCGATGTGCCCAACTTCTGGACCTATGGTACAAGTTATTTACTGTTTGTGTATGGTTATCCAACGATTGTTACAGGTGCAACAAGGAAATTTAAGCTGATGACCTTTGGCGGAATCTTTTGCTGGGTGAGTGCCATCATCACTGCCTTTACTGTAGCGAAAATTGATTTCTTATTCATGGCTTTGTCTGCAACACTGGCATGGCTTGTTCCCGGAATTATATTAAGACGAAAGTATTTATTACAGAAGGAAAAGAATGTTTAAAGAATTAGATCCCATATTACATTCACAGCTCAGGTTGGCCGTTATGAGTTTACTTATTGGAGTAAAGGAAGCGGAGTTTACCTATATCAAAGAAAAAACCGGATCTACTGCCGGTAATCTCAGTGTGCAGATCACCAAACTCAAAGAAGCAGGTTATGTAGAAGTAACAAAACAGTTTAAGGAAAATTATCCTCTTACTATCTGTAAAATCACTGCGCATGGTATCACTGCTTTTGAAGCGTATGTGAAAGCTTTGCAAAGCTATCTGCCCAAATAAAGCCTTATCTCCGACGCTTTGGTCGGAGTCAGATATTTATCGTCTGACCTCCAACTCCTTCTCCAAAAGAGAAGGAACGGTACTCCACCGCTTCACTAAACTTTTTTCTGCAACATCATAGAAGGAATTTATATCATCACATATCATGCACTAAATATTGTTTAAACTTTTGTAAAAGTTAGGGCTGTGGGTTGATGGTCCCGCTTTCGGCGGGATCGGATGGGGGCTAAACCTTATCTTTACTGTGTTGTTATCAGAGCACCCAAGGTTATGGAATCAATTATCAAGGTTACCCATCTCTCAAAAGTTTTCAAGGAAATTACAGCAGTAAATGATCTGTCATTTACTGTAAAGAAAGGTGATGTATATGGCTTTCTCGGACAGAACGGAGCAGGAAAGTCTACCACCATTCGTATGCTGCTTACGCTCATTGAACCAACTGCTGGCGATATTGAAATCTTTGGATATAATCTCAAACAGCACCGCAAAGAAATTCTAAGCAATACAGGCGCAGTGATTGAACGCCCTGATTTATACAAATATCTTACTGCATACGAAACGCTTCATTTGTTTGCGCAGATGAGCGGAGTAAAGATTCCACGACAGCAATTAATGGAACAGCTGGAAATGGTTGGTCTTGCCAACAGGGCTCACAGTAAAGTGCGTACATTTTCACAGGGAATGAAACAGCGTTTGGGGCTTGCCGTTGCATTGGTGCATAACCCGCAACTGATTATGCTTGATGAACCAACCAATGGTTTGGATCCGCAGGGAATTGCTGATATCCGGAATTTAATTTTGATGCTGAGCCAGCAGATGAATAAAACAATTTTGGTTTCATCACATTTGTTAAGCGAAGTGGAACAGATTGCCAATCGCATGCTCATCATTGATAAAGGACAAAAATTAGTAGAAGGAACCGTGAATGAATTGTTTAACCCTGATGATACAGTTGTGTTTCTTGAAACTACTGACAATGCTGCCTGTGAAGCCATGCTTGCTGAAAGCAGTTATGCTCCGCAGGTAACAGGAGTTGATGCAGGTGGAATTAAAATTAAACTGAGAAAAGAAGAAGTGCCTGCTTTCACCAAAATGCTCATTGAACAAAATGTTCATGTGCTTGGGGTTACTTCCCGTCATTCACTGGAAGATTATTTTTTAAAGATCACAACTGCCAACCAACATGTGGAGCCTTTTAAAAATTGAATTGTTTAAAGTCTTTCGCCGCCCACGTACCTACATTGCGTTTATAGCAGTATGGGCAATTGTTTCATTAATACAGATTGCTATTTATGTTGATGGCGCCAAATACATCGATTTTGTATTGAAAGATGTAAAAGACAATTTTGATATAATCGGTAATCCGCTCAATGGCTATTTTGTCTGCTTTATTATTTTACAAACATTACTTATCCATGTTCCCTTGCTTGTTGCGTTGGTAAGCGCAGATATGATTGCCGGCGAAGCAAATATGGGAACGCTGCGCTTATTGATTACAAAACCCATCAGCCGCACAAAATTATTACTGAGTAAGTTTTTAGCATCATCTGTATATGCTGTCATCTTATTAATCTGGATTGCCATTCTTGGTCTGTTTCTTTCCATGCTCATATTTGGAACCGATGGGTTGTTGAATGCAAAAAGTTATGAGATTATTATCTTAAACGGCAATGACATTTTCTGGCGCTATATCCTGGCGTTTGCATTTGCTGCCATTGCATTAATAACAGTAGCTGCACTTGGTTTTTTCTTTTCCATTTTTGCAGAAAATTCACTGGGCCCGATTGTTGCAACTATGAGTGTGATCATTGTGTTTACTATTCTTACAACACTTGATATTCCTTTGTTTCAAAGCGTGAAGCATTTGTTCTTTACTTCACACATGATTGGATGGAAAGGGTTTTTTGAAATGAAACTGGATGCAGATGGTGTTTCTATTCCCGGAACCATCCGTAATTTACCGGCAGTGTTGCGGAGTGCAGGTGTTTTACTGCTGCATACGTTTTTGTTTGTGGGGGGAGCTATTTTTATTTTTAACCGGAAAGATGTGTTGAGCTAAAACTTATAGAATGAAACAATTAATCACTTTATTTCTTACTTCATACCTCTTACTTCATACCTCTTACTCTTCAGCGCAAACTGCAGCTGATTTGGTGAAAAAGTAAAAGCCAAGATGGACAGGGTGAACGATTATGTTGCTGCCGGAAAAATGAAAACAGATGTGGTGTTCATTAAAGCTCCTGTTGCCAATATCAAATCTTATTATAAAAAACCAAATCGTTTTAAAATAAAAAGGGATGGAGGAATTTCATTGTTACCAAAGGGTGGTGTAAGCGTAAATGTAAGTTCATTACTGCTTACCGATGATTACACAGCAATTGATGCAGGACAAACTACTCTCAACAAAATACCTGTAAGAATTATTAAACTGCTTCCGTTGAATGATAACAGTGATGTGGTATTAACGACAATGTATATTGATGAAGCCAACCTGCTCATCCGTAAATCAAGCACAACCACAAAAGATAACGGAACCTTTGATATGGAAATGCAGTTCGGAAAATATGCCGAATGGGGACTGCCCGATAAAGTGATCTTCTCCTTTAATACAAAAGACTATAAACTGCCCAAAGGAATTACACTGGAGTATGATGATGGCAGTAAGAAACAGGAACTGCCCAAGAATAAAAAAGGGAAAGTGGAAATCAGCTATAGTTCCTATATCATCAACAAAGGAGTAACTGATGAAATGTTGAAATAAAACGAATGACTAATTACTCCCGGCTACCGGCTGTATTACTCCTTTCCTCTTCCAGTTTTTCATCAACCACTCTTGCAAACATCGAAGCACTGATTTTTTTCATCGGGTTACTTCTTGCTTCTGCATAACCATTTCTGCTGCGGAAAATATCAATGGCGGTAAACATCGATGCCAGTAAAGAACTTTCATCTGCTTTACCTTTTCCTGCAATATCAAAAGCAGTTCCATGATCGGGACTGGTGCGGATACCAGTTAATCCAGCCGTATAATTTACACCTTCACCAATGGCCAGTGATTTAAACGGAATCAAACCCTGATCGTGGTACATAGCCAGTACTGCATCAAATTTTTCAAACTGACCTCTTGCAAAAAATGCATCAGCACTGTAAGGTCCAAAGCAAAGGATGTCATTTTGCTTGGCATCTTTTATAGCGGGCTTAATAATTTCTTCTTCTTCTTTTCCAACCAATCCTTCATCACCTGCATGAGGATTTAAACCAAGCACAGCAATTTTTGGCTTATCAATTCCAAAATCTTTCTTCAGTGACTGGTTGATGATTTTGAGTTTACTGAGAATAGCTTCTCTTGAAAGATGACCTGCCACTTCAGCAACAGGAACATGTTCAGTTACCAGTGCCACACGTAAATTTTCTGCCACCATAAACATCACCACATCATTTGCTTCAAAAGCGGCTTTCAGGTAAGGAGTGTGTCCGGTATAGGGAAAGCTTTCTGAGTATACATTCTTTTTATGAAGCGGAGCTGTTACCAAAACATCAATCTGTTTTTCTTTCAGTGCATATACGGCAGCCGTTAATGATTTAATGGCATACTGTCCGCCGGCATCGGTTAACTGTCCGGGAGTTATGCTGATTTCTTCTTCCCAGCAGGTGTACATATTCACCATTTTTGGATTGAGGCGTTGGAAATCCTTTACAGCCTGGTAGTTGAAATTGCCATCATTAATGGACTTTTTATAGAAATTAATGAGTTTACTTGATCCAAAAACAACAGGAGTGCAGAGCTCCAGCAGGCGGTTGTCACTTAATGCTTTAATGATAATTTCAGGGCCGATACCATTAATATCGCCGCAGCTGAAGCCAATAACCGGTTTTTTTTCAGTATTTGTCATATTGTGTATCTATGCAGCAAATGTAACGGAATGATTTGTAAGGGATGCAGTTGCCCGGTAAAAATACCAGCCCCGGAATTATATGTTTCTACTGGTTTTGAATAGGGAAAAAAAGGGAGCCGATAAGTGTTTATTCATGACCCATTTTTAGGATTTGAAATCAGGGGAGAGTAATTTGCAGTAAATCTTAATCCCCATGAAAATTGTAATCATCGCTGTAGCTGCAGCATTAAGTGCAGGTATTACACAGGCAGATAATAATATTCCGGCAAGCAAATCAACTATCGTTGTCTCAGCAAAACCGGTTGTACAGGAATTTGGATATTTCCGTGTTCACCGTATGGGCAGGGATGCATCACTGAACTGGTCTGTTTCAGATGCTTCTACCGTTGCTTATTTTACCATTGAGCGTTCTTACGATGGTTCTTATTTTGAAACAATTGACCAGGTGGCATGCGACGGTGATGCTACACTTAAATATCGTGATGTAAACTGTTTCCCCGGCTATATTTATTACCGCATAAAAGCACATCAAACAGATGGCAGCGTTGTAACATCTCCTGTGGAGCTGTTACATCTGGTTGCTAAAAAGTGATAATTATCATTGGGGCTGTCTTGAAAAATGGCAGCCTCATTTCCTTTTTTCTTACAAAATCCGTTACTATGAAACAACTTTTACTCAGTTTGTTTCTCTTCTTCATATTAGTTACCAGTCATATACAGGCCCAGGTTACAACAGCACGGATCAAGGCGGGCTTTGGTGTAGATGCAGATTTGAGAAGCAATTTCTTTGATGGATTTTTACAGGCAGGTAACGACGATTGGTTCAGTAATACAGTTGGTGGCGGTGGTATTCATATTATCGACACTACAGGTGCATCCTATATTTTAAACAGATACACAACTTTGCCTGCCACACGTATGCAGCCTTTTTTCAGGGGGATGCGTTATCCGCAGTTTTCTATCGTCAATAACAAGATGCTGATCGATGCTATTTTTATCCGTGATCATCATGGCGATGATTCAACCGTATTTGCCTCAGGAAGTAACAAAAACGGAATGAACCCAAATGCCTGGTCAACTCCTGTATCACAGGGCATTCCTGATAAAAATGATATCCTCGACATGTTTATGCATGTTCGCAGGGATGGGATTAACTCAACTGACTCCTTATGGTTTTTTGGCGGCCTTTCTCTTGATAATACAACAGGCAACCGCTATTTCGATTTTGAAATGTATCAAACAGATATTTATTACGATAAACCATCATTGAAGTTTTATGGTTACGGCCCCGATGACGGACATACTTCCTGGGAGTTTGATGGAGCAGGAAATGTAACACGAGCAGGTGATATCATCTTTACTGCGGAATATGGAAGTTCATCATTAACTGCATTAGAAGCAAGAATATGGATCAATCAGAGTTCCTTATCCATTACCCCTGCAAACTTTAGCTGGGGTGGAGATTTTGATGGTGCGAATGCAGGGGCAACCTATGGCTATGCAAGTATTACACCTAAAACAGCCGGTGATTTTTATACAGGCTTACAGTGTGTTAATAATACATGGGCTGGTCCTTTTTCTGTGGTACTTCAAAATAATTCTGTTGTTACCAACTATTCTTCCAAACAGTTTATGGAGTTTTCAGTAAACCTCAGCAAGCTTGGTCTTGATCCATTAGTAACTATTGGCGATGCATGTGCACTTCCTTTCAGAAGAATATTGGTGAAATCAAGAGCATCTACCTCATTTACTGCTGAACTGAAAGACTTTGTGGGTCCTTTCAGTTTTTTCCGTGCACCAAGAGCTGAAATTGCAACCGATTTTCCTGTTCTCTGTCAAAATGGTGTAGGTGAAATATGGGTAACCAATCCTGTCTCAACTTCACTGTACACATGGAGCACAACAAACGGAAACATCACCGGTGATACAATTGGCGACAGAATTACAGTTGACGGGGCAGGTACCTATATTGTAAGGCAGGAATTAATGGATAGTTGCGGATCAACCTATGCGTCTGATACAATATCCATTGCAATGAATAATTTTTGTAATGTATTAAGCGGTAAGCCATATAATTTCACAGGCAAACTGTTTGGACAAATTGTTCAGTTGAAATGGAACAATGCGTATACGGCTGGAGATATCTTTGAAATTGAACGGAGTGAAAATGGATTAAATTTTTATGCAGTAAAAACGGTGGAGGCCAGCAGCTCCGGAGCGTACAGTATAACAGATCAGTTAAACAGCCTTCTCAAAAACGAATTGTTTTACAGGCTGAAGATTACCGGCTCAGCCGGAAGGGTATATTACAGTAATATCATTCGTATACAGCTCCCATCCGGTTCAGAAATGTTTATCAGCATTACGCCAAATCCCGTAGCCGATCATTTTCGTTTAGGATTCTTTGTTCAATATCCTTCCGATGCAGAAATCAGTATCGTTAACAGCACCGGGGCAATTGTTTACCATGCAAATGAAAAAACAAAAGCAGGAATGAATGAATGGTTCATCAGCAAAACAGCCACCTGGAAACCGGGGCAATATATCCTTCAGGTGAAATCATCTGACAATGTTTACCTCAAACGATTCATCATCTTACAGTAAATAGTTTCAAAGCCCTTCCTGTGAACGGCTTTTTACTGCTACTTTTGCAGCGTGCAATACACTCTTAAAAAATCATTAGGTCAGCATTTTCTCAAAGATGAAAACATTTGCCGCCAGATTGTGGAGGCAATCGTTGAAGAAAAGCCAAAGCAATTGGTGGAAGTAGGTCCGGGCGGCGGCGCATTAACCAAGTATTTACTGCAGTTAAAGGATATTGACTTTAAAGCTGTTGAACTGGATAAGGAAAAAGTGGATTATCTCGAACAGACTTATCCCGCCATTAAGGGCAAACTGCTGCATGAAGATTTTCTGAATGCTGATGTACCGTTTGAAGGACATTTTATGCTGGTGGGTAATTTTCCCTACAACATTTCTTCACAAATTCTGTTTAAGGTACTCGACTGGAAAGAACAGGTTGATTCTGTGGTTGGAATGTTTCAGAAAGAAGTGGCGCAACGAATCGCATCTAAAGAAGGAAATAAATCGTATGGTATCTTAAGCGTTTTGATACAGGCTTATTTTGATGTGGAATATTTATTTGATGTGGATGAAAATTGTTTCACTCCGCCGCCAAAAGTAAAAAGCGGCGTAATTAAGCTTACACCTGTAAAAGAAATTCCTGCCATGCAGAGCGAGAAGAAATTTAAACTGCTGGTGAAAACAGCATTTAACCAGCGCCGTAAAATGTTACGGAATGGTGTTCGTGGAATGTTTGATGAAGAATTTATTAAGGAGGATATTTTTAATAAACGGGCAGAGCAGCTAACAGTAAAACAGTTTGCTGAACTGACGTTTAAGATGAGATAAATATGAAGGTTATTATTACAGCAAAGTGTCATGAGTTACTGAGGCAGAAATTAGAGCAAGGAGGATATACTGTTGAGTACCGTCCCGAAATTACCTACGATGAATTGATCCATCAGCTCGATGATGTGGCGGGCCTTGTTGTATCAACAAGAGTAAAAATAAATGCTGCGTTGATGGATGAAGCCAAAAGCCTCATGTGGATCGGACGGTTGGGCAGTGGATTGGAATTGATTGATGTGCCTTATGCAGAAAGCAAAGGAGTAAAAGTGTACAGCAGCCCCGAAGGAAATTGTGATGCAGTGGGTGAACATGCACTCGCCATGTTGCTGAGTTTAATGAAAAAGATCAACACCAGTTTTGATGAAGTTAAAAAACAGGTGTGGCTGCGTGATGAAAATCGTGGAGTTGAATTGAATGGAAAAACAGTTGGTATCATCGGCTTTGGTAATACCGGCCAGGCTTTTGCAAAAAAACTCCGGGGCTTTGATGTAACCATTCTTGCACATGACCTTTACCAGTTTGAATTTGGCGGAACACAGGTTAGAGAAGCATCGCTTGAACAGGTACTGCGCTACAGCGATGTCATCAGTATGCATTTACCTTTAACGGATATTACCTTTCATTATGCCAATGAGGATTTTTTTAAAGAGGCAAAACAGAAACCATTTTTTCTCAACACATCAAGGGGCAAAGTGCATGATACCGCTGCAGTAGTCAATGCATTAAAGAATGGATGGATTGCTGGTGCCGGATTGGATGTGCTCGAAAATGAAAAGTTGTCAACCTATACTGCTGAAGAAAATGAACAGATCAACTGGCTGGCACAACAGCCGAATGTAATTCTAACTCCGCATGTTGCAGGTTACAGTCATGAAGCTCATTATAAAATGAGCAAGGTGCTGGCTGATAAATTGGGGTTGGTATAAAGAAATACCTTCATCAGTAGGATTACTTATAACTCCTGTGTTGTGAATTACCAGCCGGGATAAACCCTTTCGGACAGGCTTTAAATTGTATTGCGGCTTAGCTCTTACAAGACAGTTTCTATCTCATCTGCAAGCGGCATTTATTGTTTTATTTTATTGCCACGCTTTTTGTTCTCAGTCCGATAAGTACCCGGTTTCCAGTTGAGTTTGAATACGAAACAATCTCTACGTCCGCCAGTGAGATGTTGTATAAAGCATCTTTCAGATTCGGGGCCAGCAAGCTGATGTTGCCCTGTTGAATTGCTCCTCCCGCACCAGTCAAAAACCACTGATTCCAGGCTGCTCCGTCAAGGGCAGAAATTTCAATTGTAAAATTAATAGATTGCTGATTACCCGGTTTAATACTCAGTCCGCTGATTTTGGATACCCTGTTTGCGGGAAGTTTTCCAAGTGACAAAGAAAAATTGGAACAAAGAGCCGCATATTTATTCCTGCTTGCAAGTTGGGTCTTTATGCTTCCTTTCTGCTGTTCTACTTTTTCTGCCCTGATTTTTATAGTCGCTTTAAAGGCCGACTTTGAAGTTGCATCAAGAGCAGGCAGCAAAATTTCTTCCACCACAGTATTATCATAAAATCTTTCCTGAATATTTTCTCCTGCATAGTTTAGTGTTATAAAAACCATCCTGATACTGGGGCGTTCTTTGGATACCTGAAACAATGTTACTGCATCACGCAAAGCGGCATCGTCGGTTAACAGAAGATCAAAACTGGCTGTATGCCTCATTTGATTATTGGCATCCAATGCATCTGTAAAAAGAAAATTATCTGCCCTGAAGGTATATTTATCCAGCTGGATAACTGTAGTGGTTTGTGCATACATTGTTCCTTTTTGTGCAAATGCGCCGGTACCGGTTAACAGAAGGGCTGCTGTGAAACATATCGTTGCCAGCAAATGATTTATTTTTTTCATGATTCTTTTTTTTCGTTGGAATAAAAATAAGTTTTTGCAGATGTAAGGATATCCCTGTTTTAGTGGATATTTCACGTTGACAATATAAACGAAGCTCTCTTTAATTCTTAAGACGGCTTCTAACGGGTTATAGTAATTGAGAAAGTTGATTTTTTTCTCCAGGAAAGACCCGTTTTTTTATTTGAAGGATGTTGAGTTTGCCCAAAGGCTGCCGGATTGAAGCGGAAAGCCCACAGTGAAGCGGAGCGTAACGGGGACTTGCAGCGAAAAGCCGGAGCTGCTGATGTGATCAGTACCAAAGCTTACAGCCCAAAAGCTTCTTCTTTCAGAAAAGTTGTTTACTTTTACAGTTCAAATAAACATGCAACGCTTCAGCAGGCCTGGGGCGTTGTTATTTTTTTGTATAACCGAAAAGAAAGGAGGAAACATGAGTGTAAATTATGTAACAAAGGAAACACTGGATAAGATGCAGGCCGAACTGCAGGAAATGCGTGGCGTTCAGCGTCCTGCTGCTTCACGTGCTATTGCCGAAGCAAGAGAAAAAGGCGATTTGAAAGAAAATGCAGAATATGATGCAGCCAAAGAGGCGCAGGGTATGCTCGAAGCAAAAATCAAACAGCTGGAAGGAGTTATTGCCACTGCCCGTATTGTGGATGAAACTACAATTGATACAGGAAGGGTGAATATTTTAACAAGAGTTAGAGTTACCAACCTGGGCACTAAAAAAGAAATTACTTACCAGATTGTAAGTGAACGGGAGGCCGATCTGAAAGCAGGAAAAATTTCTGTTACCTCTCCAATTGGCAAGGGATTGCTGGGTAAGGTTGTTGGTGAAATTGCAGAAGTGCAGGTGCCTGCCGGTGTTGTAAAATTTAAAGTAGAAGAAATTACGGTATAAGAAGAAGTAAGAAGAACTGAAAAGGAAGAAGATGGGCGTGCAAATGCTCATCTTTTTCTTTTACATTTACGGCGGTTAAAATGGCTTGATTTATGCGTAACAGCAAGTTGAAAATTCAATCGGCACTCATAAATCTGAAATCAAAAATGTTTGGCAGCATGAGTATTTTCTCAAAAATTATTGCAGGCGAAATACCATCGTATAAAATTGCAGAGAGTGATCAGTTCTTTGCGTTCCTGGATATTTTTCCTCTTGCTGAAGGGCATGTACTGGTTGTTCCAAAAGTTGAAACAGATAAGTTTTTTGATGTGGCTGATGAATACCTTGCAGAGCTGCTGATCTTTGCCAAACCAATTGCTAAAGCAATGGAAGCCGCCTTTGATTGTAACAGGGTTGGTATTGCAGCAATTGGACTGGAAGTGCCGCATGCTCATCTGCATCTTGTACCAATCAACAGTGCCGATGATTTGAATTTTACCAGACCCAAACTGAAATTAACAGATGACCAAATGAAATCCGCCCAGCAAAAAATTCTTGAAAAACTAAAATAACATCTATGAGTCATAGCCATCAGGGACGTCACGATCATTACGGGTACAAAACAAAAGGAAGCAGGAAAAGTCCACGTCCGCAGTTAATTACCATTCTCTGTGCAGCTTTGTTTGCTTATGGATTATGGGAAATAGTGTATTCGTTTACAGGTAATATTGTGTTGAAAGGTGGTGTTGATACATTGTACCCCGCTGTAAATGCATTGATGATTGTGTTTAGTTTTGTAGGATTGAGCGGCGTATGGACAATGGAAAAATGGGGCCCAATCAGTTTTGTTATTGTTGTTACACTGAAGCTTTTGGTGGATGCCATCTTTGGGTACTTCAACTGGATCTTTGTATTGGGATATATTCCTGCCATCATTTTTTTACTTGCCTTGCCGAAGATGAGGAATACAGATTAATGCCCCGTTTCGTATGAAGAGCTTCTTTCATTTTCTTCTGCTTGCAGTTACTTCACTAAGTGGCCTGTCCGTTCAGGCTCAGGATTATCTGCTTCATAAAAAAACAAATGTTGAAAAGCGATTAAGCAAATACGGCAGCCGGAATAATGAACGGGCTTTTGTATATGCAACTGATTCAACACTGCGGCTTTCTGTGCAGGACAGTACGAAACGTAAAATGGATATTACCTGTTATTTTGATGGAAAGGGAAGCTGTTACAAAGAAACCAAAACAACCGACTGTGATGAATGTTTTCAGAAGTATTTAAACGAAGTGCTGTATCGAAAAACGTACAAGTGGAAAAAAGTGAATGATGCACTTTATGTTTCAGGTAAATTCTGGAATATGTGTATTGTTATTGATGATAAGACAGCATTCTCCTACAGTATTATTCATAACTACATGGATAAGCAGAAGCAAAAAAAAATACACGAAAGCATTGATTGATAGAAAGCTCTTTCTGCTTTACCTAAAGTTACCGGCGGTTGTTATTTTTTAATTCTCCCCGGATTTTGTTTCATAAAATCTTCCCAGCCCTTTACTTTTCCTGCGCTTTTGAGTAAGCTGTTGGATGTTTGAAAATGATGGCAGAGCGCTACTGCCAACGCATCTGTAGCATCATAGTATTTTGGTTTGGCTTTAAACTGCAGGTGATGCTGCAGCATTTTCAACACCTGTTCCTTATCTGCATTTCCATTTCCTGTTACCGATTGTTTTACTTTTTTGGGCGAATACTCCGTTACATTCAATCCTGCGCTCATGGCAACAGCAATGGCTACACCCTGCGCTCTTCCCAGCTTCAGCATACTCTGTACATTCTTTCCAAAGAAGGGGGCTTCAATAGCAAAATCAGTTGGTTTATATTGCTCAATAACCTGTTTTACTTTTTCATGGATCAGTTGCAAACGGATATATACATCCTTGTGTTTGGTTAATTTCAGTACATCCATATCAATTAACTGCACCTTGTTTTGTTTAATACTGATGAGTCCGTAGCCCATGATTACAGTTCCCGGATCGATGCCCAAAATGATTTTCGCAGAAGTTTGCAAAGTGCAGGTTAATTTTGGCCAAATTAATTGAAACTGAGCAGGAATTTCAAAATCTTTATTAATTACTTTCTGGGACCGATCCTCTTTCTGTGGATCAGTATTTCTTTGTACAACCAGGTAGCTCATCAACCCGACTTACCTCTTGCATGGCAGCAGATGAAGCAGGCCGTAACAGGAGAGCAAAGCTGGAAATTATGGCTGGCAATTTTGCTGATGCCGGTTAACTGGGGACTGGAAACCTTTAAATGGTATGTGCTGGTAAATAAGTTTCAGAAATTATCTTTCAGTAAAGCATTTGAATCTGTACTCAGCGGGTTATCCTTAGCTATGAATACCCCCAACCGCATTGGTGAGTATGGAGGCAGGGTAGTGTATCTGGCCCGGGATTTCCGTATGAAAGGCGTAGCACTTGCAATTGTAAGCAGCGTTGGGCAGTTACTGATAACACTCATTTTTGGATGGATAGGCTTATTGATCCTGAAACCTGAATTGTACCGTGTACAGTTAAGCGGAACACATTTCTCTGTTATCCTGCTCCAGATATTTCAGTATTCGGTTTTGTTTTTTATCCTTATCACCGGGTTGTTTTTCTTCCGCATGCAGTTATTAGCGAAGATGCTGAAATGGATTCCCTGGCTAAAGGAAAAGTTATCATTTACAGAAGTATTGGAAAACTTATCGAACCGGGCTTATCTTCAGGTATTATTTTACTCTTTTTTACGTTTTATTGTTTTTGCCTTACAATATGTGCTGATATGGCAGGCCTTACAGGCAGATATATCCTGGTGGCAGGGTTTTTGGAGCGTGGCACTGATCTTCCTGGTAATGGCAATTGTTCCAAGTTTTGCCATTGCTGATGTTGGAATCAGGGGAAAAGTGGCTATCAGTATTGCAGGATTATTCAGCTCGAACAGTATTGCCTTACTGACAGGAACAGTGGGCATCTGGTTACTGAACCTGGTTCTTCCTGCTTTGCTCGGGAGTTTGTTGTTACTGACGATTAAAATTTTTAAAGAACGATGAAGTTTTTTTGGACCCTGTTTTTTACCTTGTTATCATTCAACTCTGTTCCCACACAAACAGGCGATGAGTTTTGCGGCATTCATAATACATCTTTTCAAAGCGGTGAATCCATTAACTACCATGTGTACTATACATTAGCCGGTATTTATGTATATGGTGGTGAAGCAAATTTCAATGTAAATCTGGAACGTTATAACGGTAAACCCGTATATCATATCGTTGGCGATGGCAAAACAACTTCTTTCTTTGATGGCTTCTTTAAAGTAAGAGACAGATACGAAAGCTATATTGATACTGCATCACTGCAACCCTACAAGTTTGTACGCAATATTGTTGAAGGCGATTTTAAGAAATTTGAAAATGTAACATTTAACCATGCGTCAAACACGGCTACATCGCAGGGAGGTACATTCAAAGTACCTGATTGTGTACAGGATGTGCTGAGTTCTATTTATTATGCAAGAAATATTGATTTCAATAAATACAAACCCGGCGATAAGATTCCCTTCAGCATGTTTATTGATGACAAAACCTACAACCTTTATATCCGTTACCTCGGGAAAGAAAAAATAAAAACCAAGTATGGTAAGTTCAATGCAATAAAATTTAAACCTCTCTTGATTGAAGGAACCATTTTTAAAGGAGGAGAAAAAATGATTGTTTGGGTAAGTGATGATGCCAATAAAATTCCGGTACGGATTGAAAGCCCCATTTCAGTAGGCAGTGTAAAAGTTGATATGATGGGATACCGTAATACACGGTTTAAGTTAAGCGGACTCATCAGTCAACGGTAATTAACCAAGCGAACTCAGCTCAAAACTCTCGTTTATCCTGATTCCTTTTTCTGTTTGTTGCAGTGTGCAGCATTCAACCTTTGGATCATGTTCAAAGAAAAGGACGAAATCTTTTTCAACAGCCTCCTCTAAAAACAATTTCTTTTCATTCATCGTCAGTAATGGCCTGGTATCATATGCCATTACATATGGAATGGGAATATGTGCAGCCGCCGGTAACAGATCGGCCATATACACAATGGTTTTGTCTTTATAAGTAATTTGTGGCAGCATCATGCTTTCTGTATGTCCATCAACAAATCGGATTGACATCTTTTCATAAAAAGAAGAGGAGGGAATTTTATGAAACTTTCTTTCGCCGGGCACAACAAATTTTAATTGTCCACTTTCTTGAATGGGTAAAATGTTTTCTTTCAGAAAGGAAGCTTTCTCCCGGTCGTTTGGTTCTGTAGCCCATTGCCAGTGATGTTCATTACTCCAGAAGGTTGCATTCTTAAATGCAGGTATCAGTTTTTCTCCTTCACGTTTAATGGAACCACCACAATGATCAAAATGCAGATGTGTTAAAAATACATCAGTAATATCATCCTTACTGAAACCATGGTTGGCTAATGATTTATCCAATGTATCATCGCCATGTAAATAATAATGGCTCATGAATTTTGCATCCTGTTTATCGCCCATGCCATTATCAATCAGAATTAACCGGTTGCCATCTTCAATCAGTAAAGAACGCATGGCCCAGCTGCAGAGATTGTTTTCATCAGCCGGGTTCAATTTGTTCCACATCACTTTTGGCACTACACCAAACATTGCCCCGCCATCTAATTTGAAATAACCTGTATTAACGGAATAGAGTTTCATTTGATCAGTTCGCTTTTTTAGTCTGCGCCTGCAAAGTATAAAACAATAAGAAAAAGCCAATGACAAAAAATGTCATGAGAGCCAGTACCGAATTTCGTTGTGAACCGTTAAAGAGTTCAGTAATGTAACCAAAACTGAACATCCCGATTACAATGGCAATTTTCTCCGTTACGTCATAAAAACTGAAGAAGGAAGTGGTGTCTTTTGTTTCGGGCATCAGCTTGGCATAAGTAGAACGACTGAGCGATTGTATTCCACCCATTACAAAACCAACACAGGCTGCAAGTCCGTAAAATTGATAAACGCCTCCTTTTGGAATAAGATAACCAACATAACAAAGCAATACCCAAATGGCAACAACAATCATCAGGGATTTGATATTGCCAATCATGCTGCTTAAGCGGGAAATAAGATATGCACCGGGAATGGCAACTAACTGTATCAGTAAAATAGAAACAATAAGGTTGCTTACCGGTATCCCCAATTCACTTTTTCCATACAATGTTGCTGCCAGCATAATTGTTTGTACACCCATATTGTAAAAGAAGAAAGCAAACAGAAAACGTTTCAACACAGGCATACTGCTTAATTGCAGCCATACTTTTCTCAGTTCCATAAAACCGTTGGCAAGTACATGATGTTTACTCTTCCGTTCTGTTCTTGGACTGATGGGTAAAATGGCCAAAGGAATCTGTGAGAAAGCAAGCCACCAAACACCAACCAGCAGAAAAGAAGTACGCAGGGCATCTGTTGTTGTAAACCCGAACCATTCTTTTTTAAACAGTAACACAAAGCAGATGAGCTGTAACAACACACTGCCGATATAACCCATGCTGAACCCTTTTGCACTGATCCTGTCACGGTCTTCTTCCGCTGCAATCTCAGGCAGGTATGAATTATAAAAAACCAAACTTGACCAGAAGCCGATGCAGGCTAAAATAACAGTAGTAATACCAAGATTTAAATTATCGCCTTTAAAGAAGAAAAGCATACTGCAGGATATACTTCCAAGCGTAGAAAAAAAGCGCATGAAATGTTTTTTATTGCCCCTGTAATCTGCAATAGATGAAAGTACCGGGGAAATAAAAGCAACAATTAAAAAGGCAAATCCTAAAGCATAATTATAAAGAGCCGTATTCACAAAATCCCTTCCAAGAAAACGAACAATACCTGTTCCGTTTTCACCTTTTGTAACCTCTTCATAGTAGGCAGGAAACATGGTAGCAGTAATAACCAGGTTGTAAACACTATTGGCCCAATCATACATGGCCCAGCCGTTAACAACTTTCTTTGAAGCAGTCTGCATATGGATTGTTTATATGTGAAACAGGTTGTTTCAGCACAGGTAGTTTACATGAAAATAGGATATTAAACTGAAATGGTTTATTTCAGGTAGCCCGTCATGATCATTATCAGCAAAATAATACCTGCAATAATCCTGTACCAGCCAAACAAACGGAAGCCGTGCTTCTGTAAAAAGCCAATAAAGAATTTAATGGCCAGCATGGCAACAATGAATGCCACAACGTTCCCAATAATAAATGCGGTTGTGTTTTCTGTGGTTGAAAGAATGATTTCATAACCCTTTTGTTCTGCACCATTTGCTGCCCAGTCTTTTACAAATAAGGAATAGCCTGTAGCTGCCGCCATGGTTGGTACAGCAAGGAAAAAAGAAAATTCAGCAGCTAAGGAACGGGTTAATTTTTGCTGCATACCGCCAATGATAGAAGCGGCGCTGCGGCTTACTCCCGGAATCATTGCAATACATTGCCACAGGCCAATAATGAATGCTTTTCCAAACGATAACTCTTTTTCTTCTTTAATAGTATGTTGTTTGAAAACGTTATCAATGAACAGCAGCACAATACCACCAAGCAGCATGGTAACAGAAACCGTGAGTGCACTCTCCAGCATTTCATCAATTTTGTCACTGAATAATTTGCCCAGCACCAATGCAGGTAATACGGCAACAAGAAGCTTGGCATAAAACTGCCAGCTCTTGAAATCAATAAATTTTTTCCAGTATAAAACCACCACACTTAAAATAGCACCCAGCTGTATGGCTACGGTAAAGAGTTTTGTAAAGTTGTCGGATGGGACATTCATCAAACGCTCAGCAATGATCATGTGACCGGTAGATGAAATAGGCAGATATTCAGTTAATCCTTCTACAATGGCAATGACGATGGATTCAAACGTATTCATGAAAACGCAATTTGAAAATTTGGAAATTTGTTGATTTGAAAATGAAAAAGCCGACTTGAAAATCTGACACTCATCTTCAAATTTTCAAATCGGCTCATTTCCAAATTATGTTGCTTAATCTTTTGGCTTTTTCATGATGGCGTAAATCTCCATCACCAAACCTGCAATGATGAGGATCGGTGCTATTGTAATACGGCGAATGCTGTACACTTCATCTTTATTAAACACATTGGGGTCAGCACTTTTGCCGCCAATCATCAGCAAAAAACCCAGAATGATCACGGCTGCGCCAATGGCCATCCACATATAGTTTTCTTTGGTAAAAATCGTTGCTATTTTCTTTTGGCTCATAGTCTTTGTTTGAGGGCTGCAAGATAAGGAAAGTTCAGGAAGTCGGGAAAGCGAACAGGACCGAAAGAAGGTAAGTCAGAAAAGTCCGGAAGAAAGAGATTTCTTCCGGACTTCCCGTCTAATTACTTTCTGTCTTCTTAATATAATTCATCCAGTTTCATCTTCAAATACTTCATTACACTGCGGTGGGTGCTGAACAGCGAAATGCCCACACCAATGAGAATGATCGAACCAAAGAGAATGAGATACAGCTTCGGGTCACGAAGTGCCTTCATATCCGGAATATAACTTTCGGCCCACACAATGATTAGCCAGATGGCTGCAATGGCAATGCCTGCACTGATCAACCCGTTGATCACCGCCCTGATGTTCATAGGTTTTGCAATAAAGCCCCTGGTAGCACCAACCATCTGCATGGTTTTAATAAGGAAGCGGTTGCTGAACATGGCTAAACGTATCGTTGTATCAATAGAAACAATTACAATAGCACTCAATAATACAGCAACAATCAGCAGCACAAGCCCGATTTTTTGTGAACGTTCATTGAGCGTTACTACAAGATCTTTGGGGTACTGCACTTCACTGATCACACCCGGGTATTTGCTCATTAAATCAGCAGTGATTTTATCCAGGCTGTCTTTTCTTACATATTCAGCCTTGGCAAAGAAATCAATGCTTTCAGGTAAGGGGTTCTCGGTTAAAATTTTATCCCAGCTTTCATTCCCGTCTTTGTTATAAATCTCTTTTGCCATGTCTTTGTTTACATAGGCTGAAGATTTTACATAAGGCTGTGCCGCTACATAACTGGTTAAACTGTCAATAGACCGTTTATTGGTAGTGCTGAGCCACGCATGAAACTGTATGTTTTCACGCAGGGTATTACCTACTTTCTGGAAATTTAAAAAGATCCACCCCAATACACCAAGAATGAATAAGACTAAGGCTACTCCGATAATGCTGTAGATGTAAGAAGGCTTGGAGCGCTTCATGGAAGCTTTGTTTTGTACTTGCGCCATGCAGTTATGAATTTTGTAAGTTCTTTGTTGTTTACCCACAGAAGCAATTGCAAAGGTGGGCGGGCCTTCCTTCACCAAGGCTTTGGGAGGCGAGCAAATTTAACAGATTTAGCCCTGCAATCCTTAATTTTGTTGCCCACTTACTGTGTAATGCTCAGCTCAGGCAATAGTAATAAAGATTTGAGCGAAGTAGTAACGATTGTAATCCGTCATTATTTCAAGGATGCTGTAGAAAGGGGAATGAAAAGAATTTTTTAAGTCTTCTTTCACAAACTCTGGTCATCGTTCCTTGCGTCGCACACTTGTACTCTTGGTTCAATGCGGATCAAAAAAAAGTTGAAACGGGTTCAGAAACCTGAAGTGAGTGACACAACAAAGGCAAAATTGAAACACAAAGCTGGTATCAAAAATAATAATCGAAACGGTCAATGGAATACAAGTTTAGAGAAATAGAAAAGAAATGGCAGGCACACTGGAATGAAACACATGCGTATAAAGTTTCTAATACAAGTGACAAACCTAAGTTTTACGTGCTGGATATGTTCCCTTATCCAAGTGGTGCAGGCTTGCATGTGGGTCATCCTTTAGGATATATTGCCAGTGATATTTATTCACGGTTCAAAAGGTTGAAAGGATTTAATGTACTGCACCCGATGGGTTATGATGCATTTGGATTACCGGCCGAGCAGTATGCCATTGAACATGGAGTACACCCGGCCGTTAGTACCGATCAGAACATTAATAATTTCCGCAGGCAGTTAGATAATATCGGTTTCTGTTACGATTGGGACCGTGAAGTGCGTACCTGCGATCCCGGTTATTACAAATGGACGCAATGGATCTTTTTACAACTATTCAATAATTTCTATAACCGTCACACAAATAAAGCAGAACCGATTGCTAATTTGATTGCATCGTTTGAAGCAGAGGGTTCTTCAACTCACGGCTACCGACTATCGACTACCGGCTTTACTGCAGCTGAATGGAAAGGGTATGATGATGCAGCGAAGCAAAGTATCCTCATGGACTATCGCCTTGCCTACTGTGGTTTTGGTGAAGTAAACTGGTGCGAAGCATTGGGAACTGTACTGGCAAATGATGAAGTGGTGAATGGTGTAAGTGAACGTGGCGGACATCCCGTAGTAAAAAAGAAATTACGTCAATGGTATTTGCGTATTACAGAATATGCTGATCGTTTGCTGGAAGGGTTAGACAGAATTGAATTCAGCGACAGCATGAAAGAAATGCAAACCAACTGGATTGGAAAGAGTAGTGGGGCTGAGATAGATTTTAAAATCGTCAGTCGTGATGCGTCAGGCGTGAGTAAACCCCTCACGACTATCGACTCACCACTCAGGGTGTACACAACAAGACCTGATACTATTTTTGGTGTTGACTTTATGGTGATTGCCCCCGAACTGGATTTAGTTGATCAGATTAAATCGGCTGAGCAGGCAACTGCTGTTGATGAATATATTGCTTATGTAAAAAGCCGCAGTGAACGTGAACGCCAGGCGGAGAAAAAAATCAGTGGTGTGTTTACAGGTTCTTATGCACTGAATCCGTTTGATGGAAAAGAAATTCCTATCTGGATTTCTGAATATGTACTGGCAGGTTATGGTACAGGTGCTATTATGGCTGTACCCTGTGGCGATGAAAGGGATCACAAGTTTGCCACTCATTTTAATATTCCCATCACGAATATCATTGGCAGTTATTACAATGGTGAAGAAGCGAACCCTACCAAGGAAGCAACACTTGAAAACAGCGGTTTCTTAAATGGTATGCTCATGAAAGATGCCATTGATGTGGCGATCAATAAAATTGAAGAGTTGGGTATTGGTGTACGCAAAGTGAATTTTAAAATGCGTGATGCTGCCTTCAGCCGTCAGCGGTATTGGGGTGAACCATTTCCAATTGTTTGGAAAGATGGGGTTGCTTATCCATTAAGTGAAGATCAGTTACCTCTGTTATTACCGTAAGTTGAAAATTATAAGCCAGTACCAGAGGGCGAAGGTCCTGTTGCCAACATACCAGACTGGATAAATCAATTCGGGTGTGAAATCCCCCCTTTGGGGGGTGGGGGGGCTTTGGAAACGAATACAATGCCCGGTTATGCAGGTTCTTCATGGTACTTCTTACGTTATATGGATCCGCATAACGACAAAGCATTTTGCGACCGTACCGTTTCTGATTACTGGAACCAGGTTGATTTATATATTGGCGGAACAGAACATGCAGTAGGACATTTATTGTACAGCCGCATGTGGACGAAAGCTTTGTATGATCTTGGGCATATTGGTTTTGATGAACCATTTAAAAAGTTGGTGAATCAGGGGATGATACAAGGTTCATCGAGGTTTGTGTATAGATATAAATTTGAGTTTAAGAAAGAGTATGATAGTATAAATCAAATCCTATCAAAGTATCAAATTTTTATTTCTAACGATATTAGAGATAAAGTTAAACCCAGCTTCTATATTGAAGAATATAATCTTGTCGATATTCTCTCAAACTTAATCCCAGAACTGAAAGAAAATAATTTTACAGCAGAAAAGTTTGATGGCGTCGAAGTGAGTCTTTTTGATTTACACGTTGATGTAAATATTGTTGATGGCCTTGAGTTAGATACAGAAGCATTTAAAAGATGGAAACCAGATTTTAGCAACGCTGTATTCTTGTTGAATAATGATAACAAATATATCTGCGGCAGTGAAGTAGAGAAGATGAGTAAGTCTAAATTCAACACGGTTAATCCTGATGATCTGGTAAACAGGTACGGCGCAGATACTTTCCGCATGTATGAAATGTTTCTCGGTCCGGTAGAGATCAGCAAACCATGGGATACAAAAGGCATTGAAGGTGTTCACCGTTTCCTGAAAAAGTTATGGCGTTTGTTTTACGACGAAGTTAAAGGACAAGTGTGGAAGGATGAAAAACCAAACGACGCCGAATTGAAAGTGCTGCACAGAACCATCAAAAAAATTGAAGATGATACAGAACGTTTCAGTTTCAACACCGGTGTAAGTACATTCATGATTGCAGTGAATGAACTCAGTGATCTGAAATGCCACAAGAAAGAAATTCTGGAACAGTTACTCATCATGCTCACTCCTTATGCGGCGCATGTGCGTGATGAACTTTGGGATTTGCTGGGTCATAAAGACAGTATTCTGGATGCCAGCTTCCCCAAATTTGAAGCGAAGTATGTTGCTGAATCAAGTAAAGCATACCCAGTTGCCATCAATGGTAAAACAAGAGCTGAGCTTACACTTGACTTAAATATTACACAGGTTGAAGTGGAACAGATCGTGTTGAGTAATGAAGTGGTGCTGAAATGGCTCGACGGTAAACAACCAAAGAAGATCATTTACGTAAAGAATAAAATGATCAACCTGGTAGTATAATTTTTTACCGTTTATAAATAACCAATCCCGGAATCAGCAACTTGCTGATTCCGGGATTTTTTTTACAAATTGAATACGGCTGCAAATTGTTCTGAACGGTTATCTGTCAATTGCTTTTCCTCGTACATTGCTGTTCCAAAATCAATTAACAATGAAACTTATTGTTTTTCTCCTGCTGTTGTTTGCAGAAACTGCGTTTTCTCAAACAGGAAATGCTTATTTCCTTTCCAATCCAACCTTAACACCCGATGGTGAAACAGTCATCTTCAGTTATGAAGGTGATTTGTGGAAAGCAGCCGTTAAAGATGGACAGGCCACACGTATCACAGCCATGCAGGGTTATGAAACATCAGCAAGGGTTTCACCCGATGGGAAATGGATTGCCTTCAGTGGAAGACAATACGGAAATGTGGATGTATTCATCATGTCAGTCAATGGTGGTGATATAAAGCAACTTACTTTTCACAGCAGTGCTGATGAAGTAACCAGCTGGAGCTGGGATTCCAAATACATTTATTTTAACAGTGGCCGCAACGGACAAATATCAGGTTTTAAAGTGTCGAAAGATGGCGGTACTCCTTTAAAAATATTTGCCGATTATTTCTTCCTGTACGATCACAATCTTGTGGAGCATCCAACATCAGGTGAAATCTTTTTCAATGATACATGGGAAAGCAATAACCAGGTGCAGCGTAAAAGATACAAGGGAGCATTTAATCCCGATATTCAATCGTACAATCTTAAAACAAAGCAGCATAAGAAATACACTACCTGGGAAGGAAAAGATTTCAGCGCAAGTATTGACCGTAAAGGAGCTGTTTATTTTATTTCTGATGAAGCGAACGGACAATACAATTTGTACGCAATCGCAGGCAGCAATAAAAAAGCGCTGACTAAATTTTCTTCTTCCATCAAAACTCCGCAGGTAAACGCTGATGGAGGAAAGATTGTGTTTGAGAAGGATTACCAGCTGTGGATCTATGATGTGGCAACAGGCAAAGAGAACAGGCTCGCTATTTCTATTTCACGGAATAATATTCTTCCCAAAGAAAAAGATTTTGATGTAAAAGGAAATATCTCGGCCTTTGATGTATCACCCGATGGGAAGAAAATAGCTTTCACAGCAAGGGGTGAATTATTTGTAAGCGATGCAGAAGGTAAATTTATTCAGGAGGTTGATCGTAATACCGTTGAACGTGCAGCAGAAGTAAAATGGCTGAGCGATAATAAAACATTGCTGTACACACAAACACTGAAAGGGTACACCAATCTCTATACAATTACAGCAGGAACAAACAATGCACCTAAACAGATCAGTAATGATTTGCGGAACAACCATTCCATTACATTCAACAAAACAAGAACAAAAGCAGTTTATCTCAGCGGCAGAAATGAAGTACACCTGCTTGATTTGAAAACAATGGCTGATAAATTAATTGTGAAAGATGAGATCTGGGGTTTTCAAAACAGCAACCCGGGTTTTTCATCCAATGATGAATATATTGTATTCACTGCCTACCGAAATTTTGAACAGGATATCATTGTATATAATATCGGTGAAAACAAAACCACCAATTTTACAAAAACGGGTATTTCAGAAACAGATCCAATCTGGTCGCCAGATGGACAGTATATTTATTTTACTTCACAACGCTTAAAACCATCTTATCCTTTCGGTACAAATTCAGCACATGTGTATCGCATTCCACTTGAAAAACTTAATGCACCTTTCCGGATGGATAAGTTCAGTGAATTGTTTACAGAAGAAAAGAAAGACACAGCACAGAGGAAAAAATCAGCAGCCGATTCTATTAAAAAAACAATCATCATCGATCAGGACAGGCTGATGGAAAGAATTGAGCAGGTAAGTCCGCAGTTTGGTCAGCAGTTTTTACAGCAGGTATATCAAAAGGGAGAAAAGACAACGGTCCTCTTCAGCAGTAATCATGCAGAAGGACAATACTCCTTATGGAAAACAACCATTGAACCTTTTGAACAAAATAAAACTGAACGTATTGCAGGTGTAATGGGCGGCGGCTTTGATTTTGTGCAAACCGGGGATAAGTATTTTATTCTTATCAACGGAACCATTAACAAACTGAACCTCGATGCAAATAAAGCTGATCCCATCAATATGAATTTTGTGTACAGAAGAAATCTTGCCGGTGAGTTTGATCAGATGTTTGACGAAGCATGGGCACAGATGCAGGAAAATTATTATGATGAAAATTTCCATGGGCTCGACTGGAAAAAAACAAAGGAATACTATCAACAGTTTCTGCCTTATCTCAACAACCGTGCAGATCTGCGCATCCTGTTAAATGATATGCTGGGCGAACTGAATTCTTCACACCAGGGATTTTCAACATTTGGCGCAGATGAAAGCATTGCATTACAGAACCGTACCATGGAAACAGGAATTGTGTTTGATAATGAACAGCCTTACCAGGTGAAGTATGTGGTAAAACGTTCAGCTGCTGATAAGAAGGGAATTGATTTGAAGCCAGGTGATGAGTTAATAAAAGTAAATAACGAAATAGTTGACAAAACAGTTGACAGAAGTTTTATTTCACCAAGCCTTCGCTTGATACAGAAATGAAACTCACTTTCAGCAGAGGCGATCAGACAATTGAAGTGAAGCTGCACCCAGATGCAAGCATGTTCAGCACTCTTTACGAAGAATGGATTGACCGTAACCAGCAAACAGTTGATGAGAAAAGCAAGGGACGAATTGCATATGGTTATATGAAGAATATGGGTACAGGTGAACTTGACCAGTTTATTACGGATATGACACAGGAGCTGCAGAACAAAGATGCATTGATTCTTGATCTGCGTTATAATACAGGTGGCAATGTTCATGATGAAGTGCTGAAGTTTTTATCGCAGCGTTCTTACCTGCAATGGAAATACCGTGAAGGTGCAGCAACACGTCAGCCGAATTTTTCACCAAGTGATAAACCAATAGTCCTGCTTATTAATGAGCAATCGCTCAGTGATGCTGAAATGACAGCACAGGGATTCAAAGCTTTGAAGCTGGGAAAGATCATTGGTAATGAAACATACAGATGGATCATCTTTACATCGGGTGTTGGATTAGTTGATGGTTCATTCGTTCGTATGCCTGCCTGGGGTTGTTACAGCCTGGAAGGAAAAGACCTGGAAGTAACAGGTGTACAGCCTGATATTCTTGTTATCAATACCTTTGAGGATAAAGTATCAGGAAAAGATCCGCAGCTAATGAAAGCAATTGAAGAAATATTAAAACAACTAAAATAGCAGAGAATGAAGTATTTGATCTTAGCAGTGGCAATCGCTTTTACAGCATGTAATGGTGGGAAGAATAACAGTAATGAGCCTTATACAGCCGAACGAAAAACAGTAAGTGCTATGGCGGTAAAAGAATATACGGAAGATGTAAATGATCAGCTGAATCCCGACTGGAAATTTAAAGTGGCTTTGTTTGAACAAAAAGAATCGCTCAAGTATGAAGTAAGGTTTCAGTACAAAGAAGTAACGGGTGAAAAGATTTTTTCGTTTCCTAATATGGGATTTATGCCCAAGCCTGAACTGAGAAAAGGTCCTGAAAAATTTTCATGCATTATTGGTTTTTACGATGCTGACAGTACGTTCATGGAGTTGCGGATGGTTCAAGTGGAAAATGAAAACCTGGTGTACCGGCATTTGAAAGAATACAAAGTGGAGGAGGCGAAGAAATAAAATTTTCTCTCACGCAGAGGTACAGAGTATGCAGAGAAGAAAATAAAAAAGGGAGATTACTTTAAAAGTAATTTCCCTTTTTACATAAGATTGAATTGTATTTCTCCGTGCTCTCAGTGTCTCCTTGGCAACTCACTGCTTTCGCACAAACCGAATCATCGCACTGCTGTTTTCTGTACTTTCTAAATTGGCTGTATAGCGTTGCTTATTTACATAGGCAATCATATAAGATGTATTGGGTGGAATGGCTCCTAAATTCTCAGCCACCATTACCAGTTCATTTGCTTCACTTAGCATACTCACTGCAAACTTTACAACATAAGGTTTGTCGCTCAAACGCACATGCTCAAAAACAAGTTTGTTATTCATGAACAGTGAAATTGAATCACCGTCAATTTCTGCATTGTCGTAGAAATGAATTTCAATCGTATCGCCTTCCAGTGGCAATTCAGTAGTTAAAACTTTTTTACGTTCAATAAACTTCTCTACAATAGCCGGAGCTTTTGAAATAGCCGGTGCCGTTTCATTTTTGGGAAGAACAGGAGTAGTTTCTGTTTTTGTGATTTGCTGAACAGTATCTTTTTGAACAGGTGGACTTGTTTTTACCACAACAGGTTCGGGATTTGATCTTTCCACTCGTGGAGGATTAATCACTTCCGGTACAGGTGTTACAGCAACAGCTTCCGGTTGCTTTGTTACTCGGTGAATGGCTGCAATACTGTCAATAAACTCCGGGTCATTGGTGCCCACAGTATAATTCTCAATTACATAATCCCATTCATCTTTAAAAGCAGGAGTTTCAATTTTATCGAGATGCAGATCACCTTTGTTTTTCTGCTCTTCTTTTGTTACTGCTTTTCCATCAAGCATCATCACACCTTCACCGGGGCAATTAAAATCTGCCTCCATCAGCAGGGGGAGTTCTCCCGGTGATATAATATTTGCCCGTGGAGATTTAGCTTCCAGCAATTCATCATCCCACCAAACTACTTCATTGGTTTGCTGGTTGAAATATCCTTTCACTGCATAACGGCGGTAATTAGTTGCTGACTCGTAATAATAGGAAGTGCCGAATAAACTGTCGCCACGCTGCACCAGTTTTAATTCAAGTTTTGATGGCCGTAATCCATTGCCTACTTTTCCTTTCCACACACCGGTAATCATTTGTGCATGCGAAACAGAAAAGCTGATGAGTAAAAAGGAAAGGAAAAATACGATTCGATTATTCATAGAATGGTCAAGGTATAGTCTTTAAAACGTATTGTTAATTGAAATATTTTCCAGGTAGAAATGATTTCAGCAGTTACAGGTATCTTTAATGCGAAATACTTTGTTAAAATGACAGCACCACTCATCAATATTTTAGAAAAGAACAGGCATCTGTATTATCCGGTAGTTCCATTTGAACCCGGCAAAGACAAATTGCTGAAGATGGATTTTACAGAAGCCAATAAAGATCTTACCAAAACTATCATAGAAGATGTAACACTGTACAGTGATTATGTTGATCAGAAACTGAAACAGGCTTCTGCAAAATTTGGCATTGGTGGTTATGCTGAGCATCGTTCTGTATACAGCAGAAGTAAAGTGTTTGATGCAGTTGATGGTGGCGAACCAAGAAGACTGCATTTGGGAATTGATATCTGGGGCGAAGCAGGAACACCCGTATATGCCCCGCTGGGAGGAATGATCCACAGTTATAAATTCAATGATCAGTATGGTGATTACGGGGCAACCATTATTTTACTTCATCAGTTAGATGGCGTTGCATTTTACACATTGTACGGGCATTTATGTTTGCATGATCTTGCAATGGTTGACGGGCAATATATTAACCGTGGACAGGAGTTTGCTCACTTTGGAGTGCCTGCAGAAAATGGCCACTGGCCTCCGCATCTTCATTTCCAGATCATTGACAACCTGGAATTAAATGAAGGTGATTATCCCGGTGTATGCAGAATGAGCGATAAAGATTTCTATTTAAAAAATTGCCCTGATGCTGATTTGATTTTACAGATGAATCAACACCTGTAACTTTATTGTTTAGTTTTACATTAAGTTACAACGTGAAATGGCAAATCCCAATTTAAATAGCGACAAAGAAGCATTAACCTCTGCTGAGAAGGAGTTTGAAAATAATATCCGTCCATCGAGTATTGAAGAATTTTCAGGTCAGTCGCAGATTATTGATAACCTGAAGATATTTATCAAGGCGGCAAAGATGAGAGGTGAAGCGCTGGATCATGTATTGTTTCATGGCCCTCCCGGTTTGGGCAAAACAACATTGAGCCGTATTGTGGCAAATGAGTTGGGCGTGAATATTAAAGAAACATCGGGGCCTGTAATTGAAAAGCCAGGCGATCTTGCCGGACTGCTGACTAATCTTGAACCGAATGATGTGTTGTTTATAGATGAAATTCATCGCTTAAGTACTGTTGTTGAAGAATATTTGTATGCGGCGATGGAAGATTACCGGATTGATATTATGATTGACAGCGGACCCAATGCAAGAAGTATCCAGATCAATCTCAATCCATTTACATTGGTGGGTGCAACAACAAGAAGCGGTTTACTGAGTGCACCATTGTTATCAAGATTTGCCATTAAATCAAGACTGGAATATTACAATGCTGAAACATTGCAGAAGATTGTTCTGCGTGCTGCTGGAATTTTAGGGGTGAAGATCACCAGCGATGCAACAAAAGAAATTGCCGGAAGAAGCCGGGCTACGCCACGTATTGCCAATGGTTTACTGAGGCGCATGCGTGATTTTGCACAGGTACTTGGCAATGGTGTGATTGATCTCGGAGTAACACAACATGGTTTGAAAGCATTGAACGTAGATGAATATGGTTTAGATGATATGGATAATAAAATTCTGCTCACCATTATTGATAAATTTAAAGGGGGGCCTGTTGGTATTACCACCATTGCAACTGCTGTTGGAGAAGAGTCAGGTACACTCGAAGAAGTGTACGAACCATTCTTAATACAGGAAGGATTTTTACAGCGTACACCAAGAGGCAGGGAAGTAACAGCCAAAGCATATGAACATTTGGGAAAGAAACCGTACAGCGGTGCAGGTCCAACATTGTTTACCTGATCAGATAAGTTTGTGTTCAATTGCCAGTTTTAATAGCTGCTGAGTTGAGCTTACATTCAGTTTCTGCATTAGATTTTTACGATGAGTTTCCACTGTGTAATGACTTAAGAATAGCTTCTCAGCAATTTGAGGACCATTGTATCCATCGTACAATAGTTTTAAAATTTCTTTTTCTCTGCGTGTAAGTCCGGGTAATTCCTGTGCAGCATCCTTTAACGAATTAAATTGTTCAAGTATTTTCTGGTTGGCTGCTTTGCTGAGATAGATTTTTCCTAGCATTACTTCATCAATAGCTTCCAGTAATTCGTAACGCTCCATATCTTTCAACAGATAGCCATTGCCACCTTTTGCCAAAAACTGGCTGATGATGCCTGCTTCATTGGTAGAAGTAAGACCGATGATCTTTACGTCTTTGTTTTGTTTGCGGAGTATGCTGCATAATTCAATACCGTCAATATCAGGGAGGCTGATATCGAGAAGTATCACATCCGGCTCTAATTCATTGAAAGATTCAATAGCCTGTTTGCCATTTTTACAAATGCCACAAACATTCAGGTGCAGTTCATCTTTCAACATGGTGGAAATGCCATCACCCACTAACGGATGATCATCAACAACGAGGATTTTGATCATGGTACTTTATTGCTGTGCTGAAAATACAAAAAAGGCAAGCTTATGAAACTGCTTCACCCTCGTTAATTAAAAAATTCATTAGAATGGTAGTGCCTATCTCGTTTTGTGAATCGATCGATAACTGCCCGTTTAAATATTGTACCCTGCTTTTTACCGATGAAAGACCTGCACTTATTTTTTCATCGCTTTCTTTCATGTTGAATCCACGTCCATTATCTTCTACCGTTACACTTAAGCGATTACCCTCTCTGTTAAATTGAACAATAGCCTCGGTTGCCTGCGAATGCTTAATAATGTTGTTGAGGAGTTCCTGTATTATGCGGAAGAGCATGATCTCCGTTGAGGCATTAAGTCGTTTTTCCATACCGTACGATTGCATGGCTACTTTCAGCAGTTTACCTGCACTGATGCTGTTGCATAATTCCTGTGTTGCTTGTACAACACCCATCTTTAACAAAACCTCCGGCATCATATTGTGTGCTATGCGGCGTACTTCTTCTGATGCTGTATTGATCAGATCATAGCTTTTAGAAAAGAGGGGATTTGTTTGAAGCTCCTGTTGCTCGTGTTGCAATGTGCTGAAATGCATTTTTACAGTAGAGAACAAACCGCCCAGTCCATCGTGCAGATCTTTGGCAATACGGGTACGTTCGGTTTCCTGTCCGTTCACCATACTTTGTAATGAAACAATCTGTTGCTGCCGTTCGAGGAATTTGATTTGCTCCTGTTGTAATATTTTGTCTTTTTCTGCGATGGTTCGTTTTTGCTGACTTACTCTATAAAGAAACCCAAGGATAGATAATAATGTAATTGCGAATAAACCAATAATAATGAGCATTCTGTTTCTGCGTACAACAGCAAGTTCATTTTGAGCATTAGATAATTCGAGCGCCGCAATTTGTTTCTCCTTTTTACTGCTTTCAAACGAAGCCTCGAGAAAAGAAGCATATTGTACTGTTTTTGATGCAAGTATACTATCATTGAGTTTTTCATATTCAATGCTGTAATTATAAGCACTTTTAAAGTCCTTAATGGCTGCATAATAGGCGCTTATTTGTGCACATGCCCTGTAGTACACATCCGTTGAGTTCGCTTTTTTTGAAAGAGCCAATGCTTCTTTAAGATAGATGTATGCATTTGCGAAATCTTTTTTCTTAAGATAGGTTCTGCCAATTGCCAGGTTAAGGTATGCAGGCTGAAAATTTTCACGCAGCGAAATTTTTAATCCGGTTTTGTGAAGGGAAAGGGCAGTATCATATTCTCCTTTACGTTCATGGTAAAGGCCCAGTATGCTGTAAGAGTCAGCGGCAAATGCAAGATCGCTGGTTGTTGCAATATAGGATCTCAACAGTGGGACATATTTTGCAGCTTCATTAGTCTTATTGATGCCTAGGTAAGCGACAATCAAGTGATTATAGGCAAACGCCAATTGGGAATTATCATTTGAAGGTTTTATTTTTTCCAGCAACTCCAGGCTAAGCTTGATACACCTGTCATAATTTTCTAATGAACCTATCGTTGCAATAAGGTTCTGATAAGCCATTATTTCTCTGGCTGTATCTTTCATCAGTTGAAAATATTCACATGCTTTGGAATAATGGTAGGAGGCATTAAAAAAATCGCTCTGCATAAAATACCAACCACCTCTGCCATTATTGATCTTGCCAAGCAGTTCGTGGTTTTTTTCTTTGCTGGCAATCTGTTCTGCTTCCTCATACATATTGGTCGATTCTTTAAATTTATTCTGATCAGCATATACAAAGCCAAGTATGTAGGCCATTTTTGAAGTGCCTTTATTGAAACCAATTTTTTTACTAAGAGCCAACCCTTGCAATCCATAGTTGACGGCTTGGTCCAGGTCGTAATAGCTTATATTATTACAGATTTCTATCAACAGGTTTACTTTGTTTGAGTCTTCTTTTTGTTTAGGTAATTCTTTTCGTAAACTATCGACTAATTGTTCTGATGTTTGCGCAGATATATTTATGCAATAAAAACAGAGGAGCATTAGCAGAGGAAACTTATACAATACTTTATGCATTTTACTTGTTTATAAAAGATGAGTGAGGAATTGTGTGCAAATGGTTGTTTTAACTGCCGGCACTTTGGTCGTTTATAAGAAAATTCATTAAGACGGTTGTGCCTATCTCATTTTGCGAATCGATCGATAATTGTCCGTTGAGATATTGCACCCGGCTTTTTACCGATGAAAGGCCTGCACTTATTTTTTCATCGCTTTCTTTCATGTTGAATCCACGGCCATTATCTTCTACCGTTACACTTAAGCGATTGCCCTCTCTGTTAAATTGAACAATGGCTTCGGTAGCCTGTGCATGTTTAATAATGTTGTTGAGAAGTTCCTGTATAATGCGGAAGAGCATGATCTCCGTTGAGGCATTCAGTCGTTTTTCCATGCCGTACGATTGCATGGCTACTTTCAGCAGTTTGCCTGCGCTGATGCTGTTACACAATTCCTGCGTGGCTTGCACAACGCCCATCTTTAGTAACACTTCCGGCATCATGTTATGTGCAATACGGCGTACTTCTTCCGAAGCGGTATTAATGAGTTCATAGCTTTTAGAGAAGAGCGGATTGGTTTGCAACTCCTGTTGCTCGTGCTGCAATGTGCTGAAATGCATTTTTACCGTAGAGAATAAACCACCCAGCCCATCATGCAGATCTTTGGCAATACGTGTACGTTCAGTTTCCTGCCCGTTAACCATGCTTTGTAACGAAACAACCTGTTGTTGCCTTTCGAGAAATTTGATTTGTTCCTGTTGATAGTTGTTTTCTTTTTGTGCAATCAGGTTTTTTTGTTTGCTGTTTCTATACAGTAATCCCAGCACCAATAATATGGAAATAGCTGCCAGCCCACCTATTAACATCAGCCTGTTCCGTTTTTGCCAATGCTAATTCGTTTGCGGTTTTAGTAAGGGTAAGGTCTGCAATTTCTTTTCCTTTTTTCCGTTTGGTATTTTGCTTCCAACTGGCGAACATTTTCTTTACTGGTTGTACTGCTCAGGCTATCGGCATATGCAAACTCCAGTTCGGCATATACAAGTGCCTGCTTATAATTTCCTTTATGCATTTCGGCCAGCTTCAGGTTGGCATAAGCATAATTCAGATCTTCAAAGCTGTTAATTTCCTTTGCAAAGCGCAGAGCATCTACTGCAAATTTTTCGGCATCTGCCATTTGCTTTAATGAAATGCTTACACTGCTTAAATTATTCAGTATGCGGGAGCGATAGCTGTTGTTGTTAATGCTGTCTGTTAGTTTTAATCCTATAAGATAATATTCTTTTGCTTTTTGATATTCGGAACGTAGTTCGTACAGCCTTCCATGATTAACGTAAACGGCCTGCTTCAATTCAAGATTATTTACTTCTTTGGTTAATGCCATGGCACTATCCATTACAACTTTTGCTTTATCTAACTGGTTTGTGCTACTGTAGATAATAAAATACTTATTATAAATCTGGATGAGTTGCGATTTATTTTCTGCATATTCCTGCATCTTTATCACTTTGTTAAGGTATTCTTCTGCTTTGCTGTATTCTTTTTCCCGCAGAAATGTTTGACCTATATTTCCATATGTAGCAAATAGTTTATGTTTCAAATGTTTATTTTCGGGTTGTTCCAGAATGTTTGCGTTCTGTATAAATAACTGCAGAGCTTCTTCCGTTCGTGATTCATCGAGATAAAGAGAAGCGAGGATGGTATTATACATCAACTTATTGTCTGTGCTCTCTTTTTCAAAAACCGGGTTTACTTCATCTAAATACAGTTGTGCAGAATCGTTTATGCTTTTCATGTAATAGCATCTTGCCGTTGCAAGTAGCAGGCGGGTTAGTTGATAGTTCTTATTTTTTTTGGATAACGTAATTCCCAAACGACTGTAATAAATAGCAGAATCCTGCATGCCCTTGAAATAATAAACATTACTAAGTCCTCCATAAGCTGATATTGCTGCCGTATCATTTTTAGATTTGATTATTTGCAGAAGGCTGTCGGTTTTTTTATCCGTTTGCGATTGTGCTGTTTGCAGCAATACGAAAGTAAGTAACAAAGTAAATGTGATGCGTTTGGCATTTATATAAGAAGAAGACATGTTGTTTAACAGATTATGTTTTTTGGTTACTTGTGTTTATAAAAGGAAGTAAGATAGAATCTAAAGTTGTAACTTCTCTACCTCCTTTCAGGTATTTTTCATTTACTCATAATGCTACACGTCTGGTACTGATTTAAACATGCTGTATAAGGAGTTTTATCTCCAACAATACCGACCTATGAACAGGGCTTTTTTTACTCTTCCTTTTTTTTAATGTAGTTGTCCTCAATACTCAATAGGTAAAATGGTTTTGTTTTAACGACACTGTTTACAAACCACAGATACGAGATATATTTCTATGAACTGTATTTGTATAAAATACCTCCATTCAGGTATAGTTAAGGCATTTGCATGCTTCTACTTTTGTTTCAATATATACTTCAGCTTTTCAATTCAGCTATCAATCAACAACAATGAATAAACTAACGGCAACATGTTTGGCAATAATATTTGCAATGACTACAACAGCACAATCATTCACCATTAACGGTCCTGCAGGCAGCGGTTCGTTTGGGCAAAATATTATCCTGCTTTCAAATGGAAATTTTGTTGTTACCGATCCGGGCTTTGATGAAGGCTCCACGTTAAATGTAGGTGCTGTTTACCTATACAGCGGTACAACTTTCACACCTATCAGTGTATTAAAAGGAAGCACAGCAGAAGACGGTGTTGGCAATGTAACTCCATTGTCCAATGGTAATTTTTTAGTGGGATCTCCTTTTTGGGATAATGGAACTGCTGTTAATGCCGGTGCCGTTACTTTGGTAAATGGCATTACAGGATTAAATGGAGTGGTTAGCCCTGCTAATTCGTTGGTAGGAACTAAGTCCGACGACCAAGTGGGACGAATATCAATATTTGATTTAGGCGTCAAGGCATTACCCAATAGCAATTTTGTAGTACTTAGTCCTAATTGGGATAATGGCAGCATTGTAAATGTTGGTGCCGTAACATGGGGAAGTGGTACTACCGGTGTTACCGGCCCTGTAAGCATCAGCAATTCTTTAATAGGCAAAAGAACCGACGACGCTGTTGGCAATGGTGGAATTACCGTTTTAACCAATAATAATTATTTAATAAGAAGCTCTGACTGGGATAACACAGGTGCTCCCAATGCAGGAGCAGTAACCTGGGCTGGCGGAACGTCGGGTATTAGCGGTGAACTTAGCAGCGGCAACTCTTTGGTGGGTACAATTGCAAACGACAGAATGGGGTTAACTGAATCGGTTCAAGGAGTTTTTCCATTAACCAATGGAAACTATGTTGTCGTTTGCAGCAAATGCGATTTTGGAGCTGCTGTAGATGGAGGTGCTGTTGTTTGGGGCAATGGAACAACAGGAATTTCGGGCCCGGTAAGTACAGCTATTTCAATACATGGTGCATTTAAAGATCGAATTGGCAGTGACGGCGTTACTGCATTAACCAATGGCAATTACGTTGTAAAAAGCAGTAGCTGGCCAAATGATTTAAACATGGGTGCAGCTACCTGGGGCAATGGAACTACGGGAACAACGGGTACAGTAAGCAGCAGCAACTCTTTAGTAGGCTCAACAGATTTTGATGGAATAGGAAGAAATGTAACCACACGTTCTAATGGCAATTATGTTGTATATAGTTTTTGTGGGATAATGGTGCAGCAGCAGATGTTGGTGCTGTTACATTTTGTAATGGAGCTACAGGAACATCGGGTACTATAAGCAGCAGCAATTCTTTAATAGGTAGCGTTTCGAATGATGCAGTTGGATTAAATGGCGTTGTTGCCCTAACCAATGGCAATTATGTTATTGCCAGTTCGCTATGGGATAATGTTGCATTAACAGATGCAGGTGCCGTTACTTGGGTTGATGGTTCTGTAGGCTTAACAGGAACAATCACCAGCAGTAATTCTTTAGTGGGTGGCATAGCCGATAACAAAGTAGGTAGTGGCAACGTAATTGTTTTGTCAAATGGCAACTATGTAGTTGGCAGCCCCGAGTGGGACAATGGAACTCCAATTAATATTGGTGCAGCTACCTGGGGCAATGGAACAACAGGTATTACCGGGCCTGTATCTGCCAGCAACTCTTTAACAGGTACAGCAGCAAATGATAATGTGGGTACTGGGGGTAGAATCAAAGCACTTACAAATGGAAATTTTGTAGTAGTAAGTTCAAACTGGGATAATGGAGCTATTTCAAATGCAGGTGCTGTTACCTTGGGCAATGGCACAACTGGCATATCCGGAACCGTTAGTAGCAGTAATTCATTAGTGGGCAGCAAAGCAAATGATGCAGTAGGTAAGCAGGGTATAACAAATCTTCCCAATGGCAATTATATTATCAGTAGTGCCGAATGGGATAATGGAACCATTGTAAATGCCAGTGCTGTTACCTGGGACGATGGAACTACCGGGGTTAGCGGTCCTATTAGTTCTGCTAATTCATTAATAGGTGCTACAGCCAGCGATTTCATTGGCGGCGATATTACTGGTGGGGGTGGCGATATCATCACTTTTACCAATGGCAATTATGCCATCACCAGTGGTTTTTGGGATGATGGTGGAACTGTTAATGCAGGTGCTACCACCTGGGGTGATGCATCTGTACCACTTACTGGATTTATAAATACCTGCAACAGTATTATTGGAGGCAACAACGTTACCCCGGTTATTCATTTGCCCAATCAAAACGTAATAGTTGGAGGCTTTAATCTTTTAAATAAAATAGTTGTTTACAATCCATCGGGCATGAGCCGGGCCAATAGTTTAGATGCTAAAACAATGAACATAGCAGGATCGTCACCCGTAGCAATTATTGCAGAAGGTAATTGCAGAATAATTGCCAGCATTACTCCCAATGGCGGCAGCAGCTCGGTTACTGGTAGTGTTACTGCGCAAGCATGGGTTGAAGGAAGTGTACCTACACATGCAGGCCAGCCATTTGTTGCACGCCATTATCAAATTACACCGGCGATAAATGCAGATGCTGCAACTGCAAGAGTAACATTGTATTTTTCGCAAACTGAATTTGATGAGTTCAATGCACATCCGGGCAGCACACTCAACTTACCTACAGGTTCGGGTGATGCCACAGGCAAAAACAATTTACGTATTGGAAAATATGCAGGCACAAGCAACAATGGAACCGGACTTCCATCATCTCACAGCAGTACCGTTTCTGTTATTGATCCGGATAATAATGATATTGTTTGGAACGATTTGTACAACCGTTGGGAAGTAAGTTTTCAGGTAAATGGTTTTAGTGGATTTATTGTACAAACACTTGCCACACCTCTTCCATTAAAACTAATATCATTTTACGCAGCAAAACAAACGAATGATGTTACGTTGAACTTAACTACAGAGAATGAACAAGACTGCAGTCATTTCAACATAGAACGTAGTACAAATGGTATCAACTTTACTTCCGCAGGTGCACTTGTTGCACGCAATCTCACAAGCAAACAGCAGTACCAGTATATTGATGCTAATGCTTTAACAGTATTTGCAACAGTTCCTAAACTTTATTATCGCTTAAAGATGGTTGATATTGATGGCAGCTTTACTTACAGTTCTGTTCAAGTTGTCAATCTTCAACAAACATCAGCCTTCAGCATTTATCCTAACCCGGCAAAAGATGTATTACATATTCAACTGCAAAACAACAGTCGCAATCTGCAACTACGTATAAACGATATGTATGGTCGTACTTTAAAAACCTGGAGCATAAGCAATACGGGCACCTCTCTACAATTAAACATTGCAGAACTGTCCGCAGGGTATTACCAATTGGAAATATTGCAGGAAAAACAAAACCGTCAGGTGTTGCTTGTATTGAAACAGTAATTACGAGCGACCAGAAAAATTAAGCTCATCTGTTTTTGTAGAATGTTGTTCTTGTCTTCTTGCAAGCAGTGATAGATAAAACCGTGTTGTAAAAAATAAAACACGCTTTTTTATGAAATAGTATGACAAATAACCTGACTACCTCCAATCAGGTATTTTTCTTAAAGCAAAATCACTTCTTTTCAGGTATGGTGCAGGTGTAAAACGAAATGCAATTTTACTGAAGTAAATGTTCATTATGCAACGTATCATTTTAATTCTTCTTTTTTTTACAGCATCATATTTTGCCAAAGCACAGGAGGCTGGGGCACCCAATCGAGTTACTCCTAAAGAATTTGCAATACCTGCTTCTCCTGTATTTGATGTAATGGGTGTAACACCTTCACAGATCAATCGCACAGCCGATATTAAAGATTTTAAAGTTGACTGGTCGTTTAAATCATGGCGGCTGAGCCCCAACCTCGCTATACAATCGCAACCATTTTGGGAGTTATTTTATAACCGTAAAGATTTGAGCAAGTATCAAGCAGCATCGGGCTTTATGCGAAAGCTGGCTTCGGTTGATCTGTCTGTTGGTTCTGTTCAAGATGAGAATAACGACCGACGAATTGGTTTTGCAGTAAAGACGAACATCTTCCGCTCAAGAGATCCGTTAATGGCAAAGGAACTATATGCCGATATCTCCGAACGTTTCGGCGCCGAAAAGATCGAACTGGAATCGAAACTGAAAGAATTGAAACAACAGTTAGATACTACCGTAAACATTCTTGCAAAACCTGAATTGCGAAATCAGATCAAAGCAACGGAAGATTTGCTCTTAACAATCAACACACGACGTAATGCAGAAATTAATGAACGGGCAAAGGTGTTTATTGCAGAGCATTGGAATGTAACTTCTCTTGATGCAGCTTTCGGCAGAGTGTATTCGTATCAAACCGATAGCAGTGGGTCGCTTAAATCGCTGCGGTTAAACCGCAGTACAGCTTGGGCCGGTTGGGCAAACTTTAGTATTGGTATGGGAAAAAAATGGTTGCTTTCGGGTTTGGTACGTAACAGTTGGTACCGGGAAGAACTGAATTTTCAAATTCGTAATACTTCAACTGGCGATGTGTTAACGCAGCTTGCAGTAGCAGATAATACATTACTAACGGCGGGGCTTAACCTACGCTACGGGGGCTCTTATTTTACTTTTTTTGCAGAATTTTTATACGAAAAGAAAGGCTTGCGTACACCGGTTGAAGCATTATCAAAAGTATTTGAATCGCCTGGGGGATTTGAAGTAGTGGGTAATTCTGTTAAGTGGAATGTAGTGCAGCCCAACACCATTGCCATTGGAGGCGATTGGCGCATGAACCGCAATATTGTTTTGAACTATGGTATGCGTGGCATTTTTGATAAGAACTGGAAGTTTACAGGGTTTATACCTGTGGTATCAATTGCCTGTTTAATGCGGTAAAACTTATTTATAACTATAAAATAAAATACATGAAAAAAGTAAAATATTTTTTCTTTCTATTGGTAGCATTCGTTGCAGTTGATACAGTATTTGCTCAGCCAAACAACTTTTTAACGCAGCCCGTTAAAAAAGTGTATCGGAAGTTTAATAACCCATTGATAAAAGACACTTCAATTACTACATCTGTTATTAATGGCCAGGTTTTTCTGGATGGAGATATTGATTTGGGTACGGTAGAAATAATGGACAAGTATCAGTTCATGCAGTTTTCTGTTGTAACCGATGACAATGTAATTTCAGGCAGATGGACTAACGGTATTGTTCCGTTTGTAATTGAACCCGAATTTACGTTTGAAGAAGAAACGGTAATCATTAATTCACTTAATCATATTGTATCAAGAACAAACGTATGCTTTGTAAGAAGATCAGGCCAGGGCAGTTTTCTTCGCTTTAAAAAATACACAGTTGCGCAGTTAGGATTTAGTGGTGGTAGTTCTTACTTGGGTAAGTGTAATTTTTGTACCAATGGCCAGGAGGTAAAGCTGTCTTCAGTGTCTGCTGGTATTGTTATACATGAAGTTGGCCATGCACTTGGTTTGTTGCATGAGCAATCCAGAGAAGACCGGGATCGCTTTATATCTATACGAATGGCAAATGTGCTGCCGGGGATGGAAGGAAATTTTAATAAAGCAATCTACACGTCAACAGATATCGGAGCTTATGATTTTTTATCGATTATGCATTACTTCCCCACTGCATTTGGAAAAACGCTGAATGGCACAGTACAGCAAACAATAGTTAAAGTCTCTGATCCGTCCGATATGAATTTTGGCAGGGCTAACGTATTGAGCGCAGGTGATATTTCAGGTATTAACAGCATGTACCGTTTAGAACAATCTTGCGGAACATTATCTACCACATTAAAAGCTGGCGAACTGGCAATAGGGCAAAGCAAAACAGTTACTGTAAGTGCCAATAAAACACATAATCTTAGCTCTGTATTTATGCGTACCGGTCAGGAGTTTGAATTTACTACTGCAAATGGTAGCTGGAAAAACGGCAGCACAGAAACAAATTGTGCAGGATATACGGGTAATATTATTGACGGAGCCCGCAGGTATAATGCATTCAATATGTTTTCGCTTATTGGGGAACTCTTTCGGGAGAATAACACATCTAATTTTTTGAATGTGGCTTTTAAAATTGGATGCGGACGTACGTATAAGGCCACCGCATCAGGCTACCTGGTAACATTTGCAAACGATATTCTTCTTGGAGGATATGTTGATAATTCGGGAAGCGTAACACTTACAATTAAACGGGTACGTTAAAATATTTTCTAAATTTTAAACTGATAAATATGAAACGGAAGCATTTGTATGTGCGGGTAATCTGCTTTTTTATTTTTACTTCGATTTCTGTTGCAAAAGCACAGGTGTATGATGTGCAGGTTATACTTGATAAAATTGTTTGTAAAAAAGCTGTGGAGTTATGGCCGGATACACAGGATGATTTTTTTGGAAAGATCAATATACTCTCCTATGTTGTTAATAATACGTCCGGGGTTAAAACGAAGTATGGTACTTATAAGGGTACACCTGATTTTTATAATTCACTTCCTGCAATAAGCATGTTGCCAAGAGTTATGTGGGAAAAGCCGGAAAGTAATACATTGAAACTTGCTACAGGACAGTCTGTTTTATCGGGTGCTAGTTTTAGCTTAACGAATCTTAGTTTAGCTCAGTTGCTCAGTTTTGAATTTTTAGTTGGCGGTTTAGTGTATGATGAAGATGCAATTGATGTACGGTATCAGCCATGTTCCAGCTGCGGGTTTAATTTTGCTTCGGGGTCTTCCGGTTTTGGATCAGCTTTAAACTACCGTTTGGTAAAGCTTTATTCCTATCAAACGCAAATAAAGGCAATTGCAAATGGTACCAGTAAGTTTTTACTTATTGGCGATGATCAGTTTTTCCAACTTGATTTTTTTGAGGGGGATCAAAACAGTGCGCATGTTCAGTTCTTATTTAAATTAAAAGTTACGAACAGGTAGTTACTGATGCTGTTTTCATGGCTCAATCAATACAGCGTTCTGATTGTTTTGACGGCATGGATCTAAATAAAAACGAGTGTTGCATAATTACAACACTCGTTTTTGTAAGTAGTTTAATAGTATTTAATGCGCTGTGTCATCCTGTTGTTTGTATTCTTCTTCTTCCAGCTTCGGCTCATTCAATTCTACCACCCGTTTTGCTTTCATACGGTTACGCATCACCATATTCAGCATTTCTACTGCAAAAGAGAAGGCCATGCCGAAGTAAATATAATTTTTAAGGTGCAATTCGTGTGCGGCTTCTGCATTCCAGCCTTCAATTACTAAACTCAATCCAATCATTACTAAGAATGAGAGTGCCAGCATTTTTAAAGTGGGATGTTTATGAATAAAACCTGCAATTTTCGGACTGAACAAAAACATCACAGTCATGGCAATCACCACCGCAGCAATCATGATTTCCACATGTTTGGCTGTACCACCAGCTGTGATGATACTATCGAAAGAAAAGACTGCATCAATCAATATAATTTGACCAATAGCCTGACCAAACGAAATACCTTTTGTTTTTGCAGGATCCTGATTCGGATCTTCACCTTCCAGCTTTTGATGTATTTCGTGAACCGACTTGTAAATCAGGAACAAGCCTCCTGCCAGCATCACCAAACTTGCAAGGTCAAATCCTTTTCCTGCAATTGTAAATACAGCTTTTCCTTTTTGTGATAAGAGCCAGCCTAATCCCATCAGTAATAAACTTCGGGAGAGGATTCCGGTAATCATCCAGAGTCTGCGGGCTTTTTTCTGATCTTTTATACTCTTTAATCGATTAAGAATAATGCTTACAAAAATTACATTGTCTATGCCAAGTACAATTTCAAGCACAACAAGTACAATAAAACTGATAATACTTTCTGACGTAAAAAGATGTTCCATAATATATGATTCTATAATTGAAAGTTTTGTTTATAAGCCGTTACAGATCTTCTTTGCAATGGCCGGCCCTTCATAAATGAAACCTGTCCATACCT